>JAUHYJ010000184.1 GCA_030425785.1 Acidimicrobiia bacterium
AGTCAGGGTCTTTGGCCCCTGTTTGGGCACTCCCGTCGGCAGCCAGAATCCTCCAGAACGCATCCCCGGATCGTCGAGGAGATCGATGGGACAACAACGACCGGCCGCCACTCGGCGCTCATGGCCACGTTGGTTGCCGCTGCTCAGTGTGGCCGCGGCCATCGTGCTCGCGCCCATGGCAGGGTTGGGCGCGAACGCAGCCACCGGGCCGGACGAGACCGGGCCGAGCGACGAGGTGCTCGCCGAGGGCGCCGACGTCTATTCGACGGTGTGCTCGGGGTGTCACCAGCCCGGTGGCGTCGGCGTCTCGGGCAGCTTCCCGCCACTGATCGACAACCCGAACGTCGCGGACGCCGCCTACGTCGACGATGTCATCCGGAACGGGCGATCAGGTGTGATCGAGGTCAACGGCGAGACGTACGACGGGGTGATGCCGGCCCAGTCGACGTTGGGCGACGACGAGATCGCCGCCGTGATCGCCTACGTGCAGTCGGGCTTCCAGGCGCCGGCCGGCGAGGTCGCCGACGTCGCCGGCGGTCCGGTCGCCGGCACCGAACTGCCGGCCCTCGCCAACTACGCCTGGATCGTCGGTCTGTTGATCGCCGCCGGGTTCGCTGCGCTCGTGCTCGCGCCCCGGGTCATCGCCGCGCACGACCGGCGCACCCTCGGCTGGACCGACGCCTGGCTGAAGACCGCCGTCATCGTCGTCGGGCTGGTCGTCGCGACCGTGATCGTGCCGGCACGGGTGCTCGAGTTCGAGACCGTGCAGGACCTGCCACGCGCGGTCCAGGACCTCATCGCGGTCGGCATCTGGACCGCCGCCCTCGTCGCGTCGTTGCTGGCACTGTGGTACGCGCATCGTGAGGATCGCATCTGATGCTCCCCGAGCTCGAGTACTACGACACGAACATCCCGTGTCTGGCTGCCTGCCCGGTCCACACCAACGCCGGCATGTACGTCGCCGCGATCGCCGACGGTGACGACGAGCTCGCGTACCTGACCGCTCGGCTGCCGAACCCGTTCGCCTCGGTCTGCGGTCGGGTCTGCGCGGCGCCGTGCGAGGACGCATGCCGCCGCGGGGCGATCGATCGCCCGATCGCGATCCGGGCCCTGAAGCGCTTCGTGACCGAGCAGTTCGGGCCCGAGCGCGGCGACAGCGGTGCGTGGCAGCAGGTGGTCGCTCCGCCCCGGGTCGAGCGAGACGAGCGGGTTGCGATCGTGGGCGGTGGCCCGGCCGGCATGGCGTGTGCGCACGACCTCCGACGCAACGGCTATCAGGTCACGGTGTTCGAGGCGACCGACCGGCTGGGCGGCGCGATGTGGCTCGGCATTCCCGAGTACCGCCTCGACCGCGACGTGCTCCAGGCCGACATCGACTCGATCCTGGCGCTCGGCGTCGAGGTCCGATACGACACCCGACTCGGCGAGGACATCACGTTCGAGCAGCTGCGCGACGAGTTCGACGCCATCTTCCTCGGGATCGGCGCCACGCTCGGCCGCGGTCTCGACATCGACGGGGCCGACGCCGACGGCGTGTTCAAGGCGATCGAGTTCCTCATCAACATGAACCGGGGCTTCACCGTCGACGTCGGCGAACGGGTCGTCGTGATCGGCGGCGGCGACGTCGCCATGGACGCCGCTCGCACCGCGTTGCGTGCGTCCGAGTACGGCACCGACGCCGTCGCTGACGACGTGCCCGACGACGCGATCGCACAGGAGCAGCGCTCGTCGATGACGGAGGCGATCGACGTCGCCCGCACGGCCAGCCGGGCCGGCGCCCGCTCGATCACGGTCATGTCGCTCGAGTCCCGCGACGAGATGCCGGCCCACGACTTCGAGATCGAGGAGGCCGAGCACGAAGGCATCGCGTTCGTCAACCGACGCGGACCGGTCGGCCTCGGCGTCTCCGACGGTCGGGTCACCGGCGTCGAGACGGTCGGGGTCACCTCCGTGTTCGACGACGAGGGCCGCTTCTCGCCGGTGTTCGACGACGCCGACCGGCGCTTCATCGACGCCGACACCGTGATCCTCGCGATCGGCCAGGCGATCGATCTCGACGCGCTGGGCGAGCACGGCCCCGACACCAGCCCGCGCCGCACCATCCAGATCGACGGGGACACCGGCCGCACCTCGATGCCCGGTGTCTGGTCGGGCGGCGACGCTGCCAAGGGCCCGCGCACCCTCATCGACGCGATCGCCGACGGCCGTCGGTCGGCCGCCGACATCCACCGATCGCTCGGCGGCGACGAGCCCGATGCCGGCGCACCCGTCGGAGCGACGACCAGGCGCGAGGCGACCTTCGTCAAGTTGCAGCAGTTCCATCGCCTCGACGACGACTACCTCGCGCACGACCGGGTCGCCGTGCCCACGCTCGACACCGGGCGCCGCATCGGCCTCGCCGAGGTCGAGCTCGGCTTCACCGAAGCCCAGGCGCGCTGCGAGGCGAACCGGTGCCTGCGCTGCTTCGCCAACATCGTCCTCGACGTGAACAAGTGCGTGCTGTGCGGCCTGTGCGCCGACGTCTGCCCGGTCGACGTCATCTCGTTCGTGCCCTCCGAGGAGATCGATCCGTCGACGCCGGGCGGCACGGCACTGCTGCTCGACGAGGAGCGCTGCGTCCGCTGCGCGCTCTGCATCGAACGCTGCCCTCCCGACGCGTTGGCGATGGGGGTCTGGAAAGGAGTCGGGGTTCCCGCATGAGCATCACCGAAGACCGTCCTGCGACCGGACAGGACACCGAAGCGCTCGAGGGCGACAAGCTCGATCAGGCGTTCGACAAGGTGCGTCACACCGAGGTCGGCCGCTCGATCTTCCGCTCGCCTCGGCGGGTGACGCCGCGCGACCGGGCCGCCGGTCACTGGTCGAGCTTCCTGCTGCACATCTATCCGGTCAAGGTGCGCAAGCGCGAACTCGGGTTCAAGTACTCGTGGTACCTCGGCGTGATCTCGACCGTGCTGCTCGGCAGCCTCGTGGCGTCGGGCGTGTACCTGATGTTCTTCTACGTGCCGTCGCCGGCCAATGCGTACACGAACATCCAGACGATCCAGACCGAGGTCCCGTTCGGCCAGTACGTGCGCAACGTGCACCGCTGGTCGGCGCACCTGATGGTGCTCGCCGTGGCCGCCCACATGGCCAAGGTGTTCTATCGCGGGGCGTACAAGCAGCCGCGCCAGTTCAACTGGGTGATCGGCGTCGTGCTGCTCGTGCTGACACTGCTGATGTCGTTCACCGGCTACCTGCTGCCGTGGGACCAGTTGGCGTTCTGGGCCGTCACCGTCGGCACCGAGATGGCCGGCTACGTGCCGTTCATCGGCGAGCAGGTCAAAGAGGTCCTGCTCGGCGGTCCGACGGTCGACTCGTCGACGCTGCTGCGCTTCTACGTGCTGCACGTCGCCGTGCTGCCGTCGCTGATCATCTTCACCCTGATGATCCACCTGTGGCGCTGGCGCAAGGACGCCATGTTCGACCAGGAGGCGCTCGATGCGGACGAATCGACCGACGTCGAGACCGGCGAGACCGACGCACCCGTCGCGACAGCGGACGACGCCGCCGCGATGGCGGTGGCGGCTCGCACCGCGCTGGTCCAGCCCCAGGCGGTGCCGGTCGAGCTGAGCCGGGCCCCGGCCGAGGTCGGCGGCAAGCGGGTGCTCGGGGTGGTGCCCGGCAAGCCGGTCGCCGGCGAGCGCAAGATCGACGACCCCGACGACAAGGTCATGGTGTGGCCGCACCTCCTCGTGCGCCACGGTGTGGCGGCCATGGCGGCGCTGCTCGTCGTGATGATCATCGCCGTGCTGTTCGACGCTCCGCTGCGGGCCATCGCGAACCCACAGGTGACGCCCAACCCCGAGAAGGCGCCCTGGTACTTCGCGGCGCTGCAGGAGCTGCTTGCGATCTTCCATCCCCTGGTCGCGGGCGTGCTCGTACCCGGCGCCATCATCATCGGGCTGGTGGCGCTGCCGTACATCGACAACAGCCGGTTCATCAAGGCGAGACATCGGAAGGTCGCCGTCGCCACCTTCACGACCTTCCTGGTGATCTGGATCATCCTGACCCTGATCGGCTTCATGTTCCGCGGCCCCAACTGGGGATGGGTGTGGCCCTGGCAAGAATGGCACGGTGAGCTGTGAGCGAACTCGGACGACGTCATTTCCTGTCCCGGATGTGGCAGACGGGCCTCGCGCTCGTCGCCGGTGCGGGCGCCTGGACCACCTGGGACCTCCTGCGCCCGGGCGAGGCCACCGGCTTCGGCGGCAAGGTGCGCGCCTTCCCACCCGAGGCCGTGCCCGAGACGGGCGTGATCGAGGTCACCGCGGCACGGTCGTATCTCGTCAGCATCAACGGCGAGACCCGCGCGCTCTCGCGCAAGTGCACACACCTCGGCTGTGGCGTCCCGTTCTGCGATTCGTCGGGCCAGTTCGAATGCCCGTGCCACGGGTCGGTCTTCAACCGGGCCGGTGAGTACCGGGCCGGACCGGCGCCGCGCGGCATGGACCAGCATCCGATCGAGATCGGCGAGGACGGGCTGATCTACATCGACACCGGCACGATCATCGAAGGTCCCCCGCCCGGCAGCGAGTCGATCGACGAGCCGCCGTCCGGCCCCTCGTGTGCACAGGAGGCGCACTGATGCCGCTCGAGTTCGAGACCGACGACGAGCTCGAACGCTCGACCAACCAGTGGATGGCGGTCGGTGCCGGGCTGCTGATCACGATGGCGCTCGTGTTCCCGTTCTACCGCTGGTACGAGCCGTCGTCGCGCGACGAGGCTCGCGAGGAACAGGCGGCGAATCTGGCGGCCGAGGGCGAGACCGTCTGGTCGTTCAACTGTGCGTCGTGCCACGGGCTCAACGGTGAGGGGGCGGTCGGACCGGCGTTGAACTCGCAGCAGTTCCTGCAGGCCGCGACCGACGACCAGGCCGAGCTGCTGATCGCCGTCGGCGTGCCGGGCAGCGAGATGAGCGCCTACTCGCTCGACCACGGCGGACCGCTGACGTCCGAGCAGATCAAGTCGGTGGTGGCGTTCATCCGGTCGTGGGAGCCGGACGCCCCCGACCGGCCGGACTGGCGCGACATGGTCGGTGGCTGAGCGGCGTGTGAGGGCGCGCGTCGCCGGCATCCTGTTGGCGGCGACGGTCGCCACGACGGCAGGCGCGTGCGGTGACGCTGCCGACGCACCGCGCTTCGACGCCGTCGAGCTCTCGACCGATCGCGCGACGTCGACCGACGATCTGCGAGGTCGCCCGACCCTGCTGGCGGCGTTCGCCACGTGGTGCACACCGTGCGAGCGTGAGTTGCCGGCGCTCGAGGAGGCGCTTGCCGACATCGAAGCGGCCGGTGTCGACGTCGTCGCCGTCAACGTGGACGGGCCGGGGGTCGGCGACGACGAGGTGACGGAGATGATCGAACGGTTGGCACCGTCGCTCGACGTCTGGCGCGACGCCGAGAGTGCGATGCTCGTCGCCTACGAGGCGATCTTCATGCCGCACTCGGTGCTGCTCGACGCCGAGGGTGCCGTCGTCGCCGCGTGGTCCGGCTCGCTCGACCCGACGGGCGACGACTTCCTCGCCGCCCTCGCGTCGGTGGGCTGAGTCGCTGCGTCAACGACGCCGTTCCCGCCGCAGCCAGGGGAGCAGGCGGTCCCAGATCGTCTCGCCGCCGTCGAAGTCGAACGCGACCTCGTCGCGCGCGGGAGGTGCGTCGAAGGTCGGCGGCTCGGCCGCGACCGGCTCGGGCCGGGGTGCGTCAGGGTCGTCGAATTCCCACTCGGGCTCGACGTACTCGTGCGCAGGCGGCTCGTCGTAGCGCTCACCCTCGTCGCCGACGACGACCGCATCGAGCCCGACGGCGATCGCGAGCGCGCCCGTGACGGCGTGTTCATCGGCGAACGCGACGGTGATGCGGCCGCCGAACCACTGGAACGGCACGAGGTCGACGGTCGGATGGCCGGTCCAACACCCGAACGGTCCGCGCACGGTCACCTCGTCGCCACCGCCGGGTGGACCGAACGACACCTCGTCCCGCATCTCGAATTCCGGCGATGCCCGCACGAACTCGAGCCACTCGGCTTCGGGGATCTCCTCGATGTCGGCGTCGCGCCCGCGCTGCACGTGTAGCTCGTATCCCATGGTCCCGCAGCCCTCTCGGATCCGCCCGCCGAACAGTCTGCACGATGGCCGACCCGCTGGCACGTCGGCCAACACCGAGGCGTCACGCCACACCATCGAGGCCGAGACGATCACGTCGAATGATTCGGATCCCGCGGCTGACGCGAGCGGGTCTGCGCTCGGCAATCCGGGATCTTGCCTGGAGCATCACTCGACAACCGCCCGAAGATCGGCCGGCGCCGAAGCCGAGTCCCGTCGAATCGCTCAAGCGCGGGTCTCAGCTCGCGCGGAACCCTCGGCCCAGCGACGAGGAGACGATGACCCGTCGTGAAGACGAGCTCCACACCCCAGCCCAGCAGGCAGCCGACGCGCTGTGCCGAAGTCAACTGAGAGCGGCAGTCGATCCAGAGCTCGTCATCACCGCTCTCGTCAGCGAAATCTGAGATCGCGCGCACGATCCGACCCCGAATCACGATCAACTCGGCTGTCGCCATCACCTCCGCAGTCGGCCACGAGACCATCGTTCCCTCGATGGCCACTCCCGCGCGAACCATGGAGCGCGACGGTTGTCTCGGGCTGCTGATCGGAAGCTCCATCAGTGTCCGCGCGTTTGCCGTCGCCACCAGACCATCAGCTCACCGTACGCGACACCCGATGCCGCGCCCTGCCCATCCACAGGACCGCCGGGGTATACGTCGTCGCGGGTTCAAGCCACGTGGTGGGCGGTGAGGTAGTCGGCGAAGTCGTCGACGGTCGTGATCTGCGGGTAGTCGGTCTCGGGGACCTCGACGCCGGTCGCCTCCTGCACGGTCGTCAGGATCGCGATGAAGTCCATCGAGTCGAGCTCGGCCTCCTCTCTGAAGTCGACGTCGGTCGGCAGCGTCGTCGTGTCGACGTCCGGCGCGATCTTGCGGATCGCGGCGAACACGGTCCCACGTGCATCCATCACGTACCTCCTGCGAGTGTGTCCAGCTCGTCGGGGACCGCCCCGTCGAGCAGCGATTGCATCCGGATCAACAGCCGGG
>JAUHYJ010000185.1 GCA_030425785.1 Acidimicrobiia bacterium
AGATTCGTATCACCGCGCGCTGCTCGACCAGGCTGCGGACCGTGCCGCGTTCCACGTCTCAGCGACAATCGCCCCGCCGCCCGCCGACTCCCCAGGTCACTGTCGCTCGAACGTGGAACACAACCCGGCACCAGCACCGAGACAGCAGGACGGGCCATCGCCTGAACCGTGATGCGGCCACGACCCGTGCACCACGGAATACGGGCCGGACTCCCGGCGTTCTCCAGAGGTGCGACGGCATCCCCCCGGCCGTCGCAGGAGACGAGATGCATCACGGTTCACTGCGACTCGGGTCGCTGTTCGGGATCCGGGTCAACATCCACTGGAGCGTCGCGGTCATCGCGGTCGTGCTGGGCGCCAACCTCTGGCGGGCGCTCGGCGCCGTGGCGGCGTCGATCGCCGTCGTGGCGTTCCTCGCATCGATCCTCGTCCACGAGTTCGCGCACGCCCTCACCGCTCGGCGGTACGGCGTCGACACCGAGTCGATCCAGCTGTGGGCACTCGGCGGCATCGCCCGCCTCAAGGGCGAATCACCCACCGCCCGCGCCGAGGGCTGGATCGCGGCCGCCGGACCGATCGCCAGCCTCGGACTCGCGATCGTGTTCCTCGGGATCTGGTGGGTCACCGGCGCACCGCAGGGCGAGTGGGTGGTCATCGGCTGGCTCGGCGTCATCAACGGGCTCCTGGCCGTGTTCAACCTCCTCCCCGGTGCCCCGCTCGACGGCGGACGGATCGTCAAGGCGGTCCGCTGGGGTCGCCACGGCAATCGACATCGGGCGACCCGTGAGGCGGGTCGTGCCGGGCTCGTGCTCGCCTGGATCATCATGACGGTCGGCTTCGCCCTGCTCGTCAACGGCGAGAGCGGTCTCTGGCTGCTCGTCACCGGGCTGTTCATCCTCGCCACCGCGCAGGTCGAGATCAGCACGAGTCGGGTCGCCGAGCAGCTCGAGCACGTCACCGTCGGCGACCTCACGTGGTACGGCGTCGCGCAGGCCGGCCCCGACATGGACGCCGACAGCATGCTGTGGCAGCGCAGCCGACTCGGCCGGGCCGGCGGTGTGGCCGTCACCGACCAACACGGTCGGCTCACGGGACTCGTGATCGAGGACGCCCTCTGGAACATCCCGGCCGATCAGCGGCCGTGGGTGATGCTCACCCAGCTGATGGTGCCGTTCGACGACCTCGCGCAGGCATCGCCCGACGAACCGCTCAGCCGGGTGCTGCCACGTCTCAACTCCCGGACCCCGGCGATCTCGGTCTGGAGCGACGGACGTCTCGTCGGCCTCGTGTCGCCGGAGCGGGTCCGCGAGCAGCTCCAGCGAGCCACCCAGGCGGCCGCCGCCTGACGTGACCGGGCGCTCGATCAGGCGTCGGCGACGGTCCAGTCGCGCTTCGCGACCGGCGGCTTGTCACTCCACGGGAAGTTGATCCACAGGTCGGTGCGCTTCCAGACGTAGTCGCATTTCACGACCGAGTGCGACTTCTCGTAGATCACCGCGGTGCGCACCTCTCCGACCTTGCCGCCGCAGAACTCCTCGACGCTCTTCAGCGTGTGGCCGGTGTCCGCGACGTCGTCGACGATCAGGATCTTGGCGTCGTGCAGGTCGACGAAGTCGGGCGCCGGCGGCAGGATGCGCGGCACCTCGAGACGCTCGTCGACGCCGGTGTAGAACTCGACGTTCATCGTGTAGGTGTTCTTGACCGACAGCGCGTACCCCATCGCACCACCGATCAACAGCCCGCCACGGGCGATCGAGAGCACCATGTCGGGCTCGTAGTCGTCGTCGGCCACCATCTGGGCGAGCGCGCGTGACGCCTCGCCGAACTTCTCCCACGTCAGGATCTCGCGCTCGTCGGACATGTGGTCGCACGCTACCGCAGCGTCACCCGAGCGGGTCACTCGATGATCAGGCCCTCGACCCCGTCCTCGGCCGGCGGGTACTGCGGGTCGATCCGGCGCAGATGATGGCGCAGGATCGTGGCGACGACGAGGTTGCGAACCCACTTGCGATCGCCGGGCACGACGTACCACGGTGCGTCGTCGGTCGACGTCTCTCGCATCGCATCCCGGAACGCGACCTGGTAGTCGTCCCACAGCGCCCGGTCCTCGAGGTCGCCCATCCGGAACTTCCACCGCTCCTCGGGGTCGTCGGCGCGGTCCTGCAGACGCTCGCGCTGTTCTTCCTTCGACACGTTCAGGAACAGCTTGATGACGTCGGTCCCCTCGTCGACGAGCATCCGCTCGAAGTCGCGGATGTGGCCGTACCGCTTCCGCCACCGCTCCTCGGGGACGAGACCCTTCACCCGCACGACGAGCACGTCCTCGTAGTGACTGCGATCGAAGATGCCGATCTGGCCGAGTTCGGGGGTGTGGGCGTGGACGCGCCACAGGTAGTCGTGCGCGCGTTCCTCCTCGGACGGCACCCCGAAGCCGTTCACGTCGACGCCCGCCGGGTTCAGCCCCGCCATCACCGACCGGATCGTCCCGCCCTTGCCACCGGCGTCGATGCCCTGCAGGACGATCAACACCGCTCGCTCGCCGTCGGCGAACAGGCGTTGCTGCAACGTCGACACGTCGTCCATCACGTCCTCGACGGCGTCCTTCGCGTCGTCCTTGTCCCACCCGAAGGTCTCGCGCGGATCGTGCTCGGAGAGGTCGACGCGGTTGCCCGCCCGGCAGGCGTCGACGACGTGGGAGAGGTCGGGATGGGCCATGTCCGCGACCGTACAGCGCGAGCGGACGAGACGTCGCGGGTCGACATGGCCGGACCGGGCATCGTGCACTACTGTCAGCCGCACCGGGCACCGAGCCCGTCCAGATTGGGGAGAGATGAACGCAACACGACGTCCGAGTTCACGTCGCCGCGCGGTGGCCGCGATCGCTGCCGCCACCATGATCATCGCCGCCTGCGGTGGCGGTGACGACGATGACGCCGAGACCGACGAGCCGGCCACCGAGGCCGACGAGCCGAGCGGTGAGCCGGCCGAGGAGCCGAGCGACGAGGGCGATCAGGGCGACGAGGGCGACGAGCCCGCCGACGCCGACGACGAGCCAGCCGGGGAGCCCGCCGACGCCGGCGACGCGATCGAAGACGCCGGCGAGGATCGCGAAGGCGATGTCGAGGTCACGTTGCCGCCCGAGGAGAACGTCGACCCGGTGGTCGGCGGCACCCTGCGCTACGGGCTCGAGGCCGACGTCAACGGCATCAACCCGACCGCGTCCAGCCTGTCGTCACCCGGTCTGATGATGGGGAACGCCGTGTTCGACAACCTGGCCGCGCAGACGCCCGACGGCGACTGGGTGCCGTACCTCGCGGAGTCGTTCACCCCGAACGACGACCTCACGCAGTGGACGATGAAGTTGCGCGAGGGCATCACGTTCCACGACGGGACGCCGCTCAACGCCGAGGCCGTGCAGGTCAACTTCGAGGCGCAGCGCGCCCACCCGCTCGTCGGCCTCGCCGTCAAGCCGTACTTCCCCGAGGAAGGAGCGCTCACGATCGTCGACGACCTGACCGTGACGTTCAATCTCCTCGACCCGAACGCCCTGTTCCCGACGTCGTTGGCCGGCCAGCTCGGCATGGTGGCGTCGCCGACGTGGCTGGCCGCGGCACTCGAGGACGGGTCGCTCAACCAGGCGCCGGTCGGCACGGGACCGTTCATGTTCGACAGCCGCAGCGAGGACTCGGTGACCCGGTTCGTCCGCAACGAGAGCTGGTGGAACGGCGACGTGTACCTCGACGCGGTCGAGTTCTATCCGGTCCCCGACGGCGACACCCGGACCGACCTGCTGCTCGGCGGTGAGCTCGACGCGCTCCAGACGACCAACCAGGCGTCGATCCTCGACCTCACCGATGCCGACGGCATCCAGAACGTCCTCACCGACGCCGCCGAGGAGTCGTTCGCGATGATGAACAGCTCGATCCCGCCGTTCGACGACATCCGTGCCCGACAGGCGCTGACGCTCGCGACGCCCGTCGACCTGTACAACGAGCTCATCGCGCTCGGCGTCAACCGCCCGGCCGACCAGATGTTCACGCCCGACAGCCCGTTCTACAACCCCGACGTGGTGCAGGAGCACGACGACCCCGAAGGCGCCTTGGCGCTGGTCGCCGAGTACTGCGCCGAGCGCGGCGGCGACGAGAACCCGCTGCTCGGGACGACGAGCTGCACCGACGGCAAGATCAACGTCGAGCTGCAGTGGTCCGGCCCGTCGGTGGTGCAGACCCGCATCGCCGAGCTGTTCGACGAGGCGTGGAGCGAAGCCGGCTTCAACGTCACCTTCGACGAGCTGCTGCAGGACGAGCACATCCTCCAGACCGCGATTGGTCAGTACAACGTCAACACGTGGCGTCAGTTCGGCGCCGCGAACCCGGCGAACGACAACGTCTGGCTGATGTGCCGCAACATCGGTGCGATCTCGCTCAACTGGCCGCGCTTCTGTGACCCCGAGCGCGATGCGCTGCTGCTCGAGATCATGGCGACCGCCGACGAGGCGGAGCGGGTGCCGCTGCTGCAGGAGCTCGTGGCGAAGATCAACCAGGACTACCTGTACGTCTTCTTCAACCACACCCTGTGGGACAACGCCTTCGCCGAGAACGTGCGCGGGGTGTGCCAGCGGACGGCACCGGACGGGACCGAGCTCGAGTGCGAGAGCAACGGCCGCACGTGGTTCAGTTCGGTCTGGATGGAGTGACCCGGCCAGACTGACCGCCCGACCGGGTCGTCGACCCGGTCGGGCACCACCCCTCTCGACGAACAGGTGACATGAACTACTGGGTGCAACGCATCGGAATGGCGCTCCTGCTGCTCCTCGCGGTCAGCATGCTCACGTTCGGTGCCATGAACGTGCTCGGCGATCCGCTGTTCAACCTGCTGGGTCCGGTCGCGAGCGCCGGCGAGACGCAGGGCACCGCGCAGACGGACGGCTACGCGATCCAGACGGCCGGCACCGCACCGTCCGGTCCTCTCACGATCGTCGAGTCGGCCGATCGCCTCGAGGCCGACGAGACGATCGAGGTCGCCGCCGGCGACGTGCTCCCCCAGCGGGCCGACACCGTGGTCGCGCCCGAGTTCGTGGCCGTCGACGGCGATGTCGCGACGGTCAACACCGCTGCGGTGCTGCCCGGCGTCGGCGTGATCAACGGCCCCGAACCGGGCCAGCTCGCCGACGTGATCGAGGCCGAGCAGGAGTTCTACCTCGACGAGCCGCTGCCGGTGCGCTACGTCCGGTGGCTCGGCGACTTCGTCACCGGTGACATGGGGCCACAGTTCTCCAAGACGGGCGAGCCACCGGTGACCGACCTCATCAAGGAGCGGCTCCCGCGTTCGGCGCTGCTGCTCGTCATGGCCCAGTTCTTCGCGACGGTCATCGCGATCCCCTGGGCGCTGATCGCCGCCTCGCGGGCCAACTCGCCGGTCGACCGCGTCTCGACGTTCACCTCGTTCCTGTTCATCGCACTGCCGAACTTCGCGTTCGCCATCGTGTTGAAGTACGTGTTCTCGATCAAGCTCGGCTGGTTCCCACAGGCGTTCAACGCTCAGGACCCGTTCGCCTCGCGTGTCTGGCAGATGATGCTGCCGGCGATGACGATCGCGCTCCCGGCCGCCGCCGTCTACCAGCGCCTGCTGCGCACCGATCTGATCACCACGCTGCAGGAGGACTTCATCCTCATGGCCCGCAGCAAGGGCGTGTCGCGTCGTGACGTGCTGTTCAAGCACGCACTGCGCCCGTCGCTGTTCTCGTTCATCACCGTGTTCGGCATCAACACCGGCGCGCTCATCGGCGGCGCACTGGTCGTCGAGAACATCTTCCTCGTGCCGGGTCTCGGACGCGCGATCGTCGAGGCGGTCCTCGTCGAGGACTTCCCGGTCGTGCTGGCGATCGTGATGATCGTCGCCGCCACCTTCGTCGTCGTCAACGTCCTGGTCGACGTCGTGTACTCCCTGATCGACCCGAGGGTCCGCCGATGAGCATGGAGACGACCGCGCTCGCGATCACCGATGACGCCGCACCGGACGACGAGGCGGTCCAGCGGCGTCTGGGCGCGAGCTTCTGGATCTGCGTCGCCTGGCTCGTCGTGATCATCCTGGCGGCGATCCTCGCGCCGTATCTCGGCTTGAAGGATCCGAACCAGAACTACATCAACCGCGACCTCGGGCGTCCGCCGTACTCCCCCAGCGCGGAACACTGGTTCGGCACCGACCAGGACGCCCGCGACGTGTTCTCGCGCACGATCTACGGCGGGCGCGTCTCGCTGACGGTCGGCTTCACGGCGATCGCGTCCGGCATGATCATCGGCGGCACGCTCGGCATGCTCGCCGGCTACCTCAGGGGCTGGCTCGACCGCGTCATCTCGTTCGTGTTCCTCGTGCTGCTGTCGTTTCCCGCCCTCGTGCTCGCGATCCTCATCACGTCGCTCCTCGACCGCAAGCTCAGCACGATCGCCGGCGTGCTCGGCTTCCTCGCGATCGCCCCGATCGGCCGGCTCGCACGGGCCACCACGATCCAGTTCGCCGAGCGTGAGTTCGTCCTCGCCGCCCGGACCCTCGGTGCCAACCGGCTGCGGATCATGGTGCGCGAGCTCCTGCCCAACGTGCTCATCCCGATGGGCGCGTTGGCCCTGCTGGGGATGGCCGTCGCGATCGTGGCCGAGGGCGCTCTCGCCTTCCTCGGCCTGTCGGTCCAGAAGGAAGAGACCTGGGGCAAGCTGATCCTGCTCGGAGCCGGCACCCGCGATCTGCAGGAGGCGCCGTGGATCTCGATGGGGCCGATCCTCATCCTGTTCCTGACGGTGCTCGCCCTCAACTTCGCCGGTGACAAGCTGCGCGAGTACTTCGACGTGCGGGAGATCTCGCTGTGACGAACCTGCAGGCCGAATCGCGCGCCTACGACGGCCCGCTGCTCGAGCTCACCGACGTCAAGACGCAGTTCCGGACCGAGCGCGGCCTCGTGCGGGCGGTCGACGGGGTGACCCTGACGCTCGAGCGCGGCAAGGCGCTCGGGGTGGTCGGTGAGTCCGGCTCGGGCAAGACGGTGCTCAGCCGTACGATCATGGGGCTGCTGCCGTCGTCGGCGGTG
>JAUHYJ010000186.1 GCA_030425785.1 Acidimicrobiia bacterium
CTCGACCTGCCGTCGGACCCGACGGGCTGACCCGACTGGCCGGCGCGGGATCCGGCTGCGGTACCGTCGGCCCGTGGTGACGATCCGAGCGGCGACCGAGCGTGACATCCCGGTACTGGCGCGCACCTATGCGCGCGCCTTCGCCGACGACCCGGTGATGCGCTGGCTCGTCCCCGACGACGACGAGTACGCGGCGTCGGGCGAGCGGTTGTTCGCCGGCCCCGCCCGCCGGTTCCTCGCCCAGGAGGCCCTGTGGTGCACCGACGACGGCGTCGCCGTCGCGGGGTGGAACCTGCCCGGCCGCCCCGAGATCGAGCTCGACCAGCCCGACCCGATCGAGCACCCCGAGTGGCGCATCGAGCGCTTCGTCGCGCTCTCGGCCCGAATGGCCGAGCACGCCCCTCCGGACGAGCACTGGCACCTGAACATCCTCGGCACGCACCCGGACTGGCAGCGTCAGGGGCTCGGTGCGGCGCTGATGGCACACACCTTCGCGATCGCCGACGCTGCCGGCTTGCCCTGCTACCTCGAGACCGAGACGCCCGAGAACGTCGCCTACTACCGGCGCCACGGGTTCGAGGTCCGCAGCGAGTGGGACGTCAGCGTCCCCGGTGCCCCCGGCCCGCACATGTGGGGCATGCTCCGCCCCGCCGTCTGATCGTCAGACGCAGCGGTTGCGGCACTCGCCGACGCCCTCGATGCGGGTGACGACGGTCTGGCCGCGCCGGATGAAGACCTTCGGGTCGCGGGCGTGGCCCACGCCCGATGGCGTGCCGGTCACGATCAGGTCACCCGGCACGAGCGTGATGAACGTCGAGATGTACTCGATCAGCGCGACCGGACCGAAGCACAGCTCCTTGGTGTTCGACGACTGCATCACCTGGTCGTCGACGATGCACTCGATCGGGAACTCGGCGGTCGCGTCGCCGGGATCGGCCACGACCAGGTGCGGCCCGACCGGCGTCGACCCCTCCCACGCCTTGCCCGGCATGAACTGGGTCGTGTGGTACTGGAAGTCGCGGATCGAGATGTCGTTGACGACGGTCCAGCCGGCGATCGCCGCTGCAGCGTCGTCGCCGCGGGCCCGGCGCACCGATCGACCGATCACGATGCCGAGCTCGGCCTCCCAGTCGACATCGGTCGACTCGTCGTCGTGGGGCATCGGGATGTCGTCGTACGCACCCGTCAGCGACCGGGCGTACTTCGGGAACAGCGTCGGGTACTCGGGTGGGGTTCGGCCGGTCTCGGCGATGTGGTCGAGGTAGTTCAACCCCACGCAGATCACCTTCTCCGGATGCGTGACGAGCGTCGCGTAGTCGAGATGGTCGACGTCGTGGCGCGGCCCGTCGGCGCGTGCTGCGTCGGCGCGCCAGGTCGGGTCGCGGAGCAGCTCGCCGACGTCGGCGTGGCCGGTCTCGACCGCGGCATCGTCGTCGACCCGCACGCAGCGGGTCTCGCCGTCGACTCGGATCGTGGCCAGTCGCATCGCGGCCACCTCAGATCAGCCCCAGCAGCTTGGCGGCGTTCGTCTTCATCACCTTCGGTCGCACCTCGTCCTTGATCGGCAGGTTGTCGAAGTCGGAGATCCAGCGGTCGGGGGTGATGAGCGGGAAGTCCGACCCGAAGAGCATCTTGTTCTGCAACAGCGTGTTCGTGTAGCGGACGAGGATGTCCGGGAAGTACTTCGGCGACCACCCGGACAGGTCGATGTAGACGTCCTGCTTGTGCGTCGCGACCGACAACGCTTCTTCCTGCCACGGGAACGACGGATGGGCCAGGATGATCTTGAGCCCGGGGAAGTCGGCTGCCACGTCGTCGATCAGCATCGGGTTCGAGTACTTCAGCTTGATGCCGCCGCCGCCCGGCAGCGCGGCGCCGATGCCGGTCTGGCCGGTGTGGAACAGTGCGATCTTGCCGTGCTCCGCGATCGCCTCGTAGATCGGGTAGAACGCGTGGTCGTCCGGCGAGAAGGCCTGCACCGACGGGTGGAACTTGAAGCCCTTCACGTCATAGGTGTAGACGAGCCGGTGGATCTCGTTGACCGCGTGGCGGCCCATGTGCGGATCGACCGACCCGAAGGCGATCAGCGCGTCGGGGTTGTCGGCGGCGGCCTGCGCGATCTCGTCGTTCGGCACGGGTGGCACGCCCATCGCCGTCGTCGCGTCGACGGTGAACACGACCGCCATCATCTTGCGCTCGCGGTAGTAGTCGGCCATCTCGCTCGCCGGCGGGCGATGTGTGTGCGTCGATGCGAAGTACCGATCGGCGGCTTCCTGGAGCTCGGGGGAGAGCGCACCGCAGCCGGTCGCCTCCGACACCTCGGCGTGGGTGTGCACGTCGATGGCGACCAGGTCGTCGATGTCGATCGAAGTCATGTGCCGATCGTGGCAGATGACCACCGCCGTCGGGTAGCCCGCCGTTCCACCGTCGCCGACACCCGCGTGCAAGGATGCGCCCGATGGAGTGGTGGGAAGCGGTGCTGCTGGTCGTCGGCGGTGCCGCCGCCGGGCTCATCAACGCCGTCGCCGGTGGCGGGTCGTCGCTGACCGTGCCGCTCCTGGTGCTCGCCGGGGTGCCCGGGAACGACGCCAACGGCTCGAACCGGGTCGGCATCCTCACCTCGAACGCAGCCGCCGCGACGGCGTTCCGGCGGCTCGGGGTGCGCGGTCTGTCGAAGGCCGGACCCGTGCTCGGGCCGATCATCGTCGGCTCCCTGATCGGTGCGTTCGGCATCACCCGGCTCACCGACGACGCGTTCGAGCGCGTGTTCGGCATCGTGATGCTGCCGATCATCTTCCTGTCGATCCGCAAGCCCAAGCCGCGGCTCGACGCCGAGCCCTGGAGCACGCCGGTCACCGTCGCGGTCTTCACGGCGGTGGGTCTCTACGGCGGCGCGGTGCAGGCCGGCGTCGGGCTCGTCATGCTCGCGGCGCTCACCCGCGCCGGCTACGACCTCGTCACCGCCAACAACATCAAGGTCGTCGCCAACCTCACGCTGACGGCCGTCGTCCTGCCGATCTTCATCGTGCAGGGCAAGGTCGACTGGGTCCCCGCGTTGATCCTCGCGGCCGGGCTCACGGCGGGCGGCTGGATCGGCGCGCACGCCGCGGTCAAGGGCGGCGAACGCTTCATCCGTGCCGGCATGGTCGTCGCCGCGCTCCTGCTCGCGAGCAAGCTGCTCGGCATCTGGGACTGGGTCGCCGACCGGTTCTGACGCCTACGATCCGCCACGGCCCCACGACCGCGAACCGGAACCGAGCGATGACCGAGACGAACCCCGACGACCCGACCAACGGCGCGACAACCGCCGGCGCGACGCTGGCCGAGCGGATCATGGCCCAGTTCGACGCCGGCGGGGCCGGGCTGATGCGCGAGATGGGCCTCCGCATCGTCGCCGCGGAGCCCGGCCGGGTGCGCTTCGTGCTCCCGGTCGCCGAGCGGCTCACCCACAGCGGGGGCGTGCTCTGCGGTCAGGCGATCATGGCCTGCATGGACACGGGCATGGTGTTCGCGATGATGTCGCTCACCGACGGTGACATGCAGCCGTTCACCACCGTCGAGTTGAAGACGACGTTCGAGCGTGGCGTGCCCGCCGACGTCGGCGAGGTCGAGTTCGAGGCGTACGTCGCGAAGCCGGGCAAGACCCTGGTCTTCGGCCACATCGATCTGCTCCTGCCCGACGGGCGCCGGGCCGCGACGGCCACCACCACCTACATGTGGCTGTGACGACGAAGCGCTGACGCCGGGATCAGGGCGCCGGCGGAGGGACGGGTGGCAGCCCGACCGCGACCGTGTCGCCCTCGTCGTCGATCGCTGGTTCCGACGACGGTGCCGGGGGCACCGGTGGCGGCCCGACCGCGACCGCATTGCCGTCGTCGTCGACACCGGGCGGGATCGGCGGGAGCCCGACGGCGACGGTGTTCCCCCCGTCGTCGATCGCCGGTGCCGACCACGGTGCGTCGACGCTCGGGGGCTCGTCGACCTGCTCGGGCGGATCGATCGTCTCGGCGATGCGCGGTGCGTCGTCCGTCGCGTCGGCCACCTCGGACGTCAGCGCGGGCGCGTCGGTGATCGGGTCGCCGCCGACGCCGGGCGCACCGTCGACCGTTGCGATCGTCGGCCGACGGCCGGACGGCACCGACGGGCCGACCACCGGCGCGTGCCGCGACGCGCGCGACACCGCGGCCGGGCCGGCCAGCACATCGTCATGGATCACGACGATCGGCAGCTCGTCCGACATGGCCTCGTCCGTCGCGGCCGCCGGTGACGAGATCGTGATCAGGCTGGCGCCGGTGGCCAGGATCGCGAGCATCGTCGCTCGCTGCCGGCCGGTGGCGCCCATCAGGTCGGCGAGCCGGGCGAGCACCTGATCCTCGGTCCAGCCGAGGTGCTCGGCCAGCGTCACGATGTCGGCGCGACGGAGTGCGATGTGGCGGCCGCGCCGCTGGCTGCGGACCCGCCGGATCAGGCGGAGGTACTGTCGGAGCAGCGCCTCGGGGTCGTCCTTGCGCACGTGTGTCGCGCGAGCCCCCGTCGCGATCCGATCATCCGTGATGACGATCGGTCGGCGGTTGTTGGGCATCATCTGATCGTTCACGTCCACGTCCCCGGCGGCAGCATTCCTCGGATGAACATCGGCGTGCGCCGACCACGACTTGAACCGTGGCCGGTGCGGCGACGTTCAGGCCCGATCGTCGTCGTGCACGAGCCGGCGGCCGAACGAGACGACGTCGTCGCGCTCGTAGCCGATCGCCTCGTAGAACGCGTACGCGCCGGTGTTCGACGTGCGGACCTGGAGGTTGAGCTTCGGGCAACCGCGGCCCCGCAACAGCGTCTCGGCGGCCTCCATCAGCCGGGCTCCGAGACGCGCACCCCGCTGCGAGGGATCGACCGCCAGGTAGTTGACCCAGCCGCGGTGGCCGTCGTAGCCCGCCATGACGCTGCCGACGACGCACCCGTCGGCCTCGGCCACCAGCAGGCCCTCGGGGTCGACCGCGAGCTTCCGGTCGATGTCGAGGTCCGGGTCGTTCCACGGTCGGGTCAGGTCGCAACGCCGCCAGAGCTCGACGAGGCCCGCACGGTCGTCGGAACGGAACGGTCGGATGTCCGCCCCGCCGGTCGTGTCCACGGCTCAGATGCCCTTCGCGTAGCGGCCGAGCTCGCGGCGCGTCTCGCGCTCGGCATCGCGGGCGGCGATCGCCTGGCGCTTGTCGGCCTTGGCGCGGCCCTTGCCGACCCCGAGCTCGACCTTCACCCGGCCGTCGCGGAAGTAGAGGCTCAGGGGCACGATCGACACCCGTTCCTGGTCGACGCGCGCCTTCAAGCGGGTGATCTCGTCACGGTGCAGCAGTAGCTTCCGCGACCGGTCCGGGTCGTGGGCGCCGAACCCGATCGCGAACGTGTAGGGCGCGACGTGGACACCCTCGAGCCACACCTCGCCGTCGCGGACCCGCGCGTAGGCGTCGGCCAGCTGCACCTGGGCGTCGCGCATCGACTTGACCTCGCTGCCGAGCAGGACGATGCCCGCCTCGATCGTGTCGTCGATCGAGTAGTTACGGCGCGCGGCGCGGTTCGACGCGATCAGCTTCGTGCCCGCAGGGGCACCCTTGGGCGCCTTCTTCTTCGCCATGAGGCCGTCGAGGCTAACCCGACCGGCCCGATTCGCCCGCCGACGTTTGTCGCGGGCCCGGTGCGGTTACCGATCTGGTGCGCCCCGCGTCCTGCCCGTCCTGGTCGGCCCGCGTCGGGTCGCCAGCCAGCAGAACGGAGCACACATGGGCAGCACCTCTGAATCGAACGACGAACCGACCGGTGGGTCGACGGATGAACGAGCCGTCGAGACGGTCGACGTGGTCGTGATCGGTCTCGGCCCGGCGGGCGAGTCCGTCGGTGGCCAACTCGCCGAGGCCGGACTCGACGTCGTGGGCATCGACCGCGGGCTCGTCGGCGGCGAGTGTGCCTACTGGGGGTGTGTGCCCTCCAAGATGATGATCCGAGCCGCCGACCTGCTCGCCGAGGCGCGCCGCATCGATGGCATGTCCGGCACGGTCACGGTCGAGCCGGACTGGAGCCCGGTCGCAACGCGGCTGCGAGAGGTCGCCACCGACGACTGGGACGACACCGCTGCCGTGAAAGCCTTCGAGGAGCGGGGAGCGCGCTTCGTCCGTGGCGAGGGCCGACTGACCGGGCCGGACACGGTCGCCGTCGGCGATCGGGCCTTCCGGGCGCGCCGCGCCGTCGTGATCTCGACCGGGACCGTCGCCGTCGTGCCGCCGATCGACGGGCTCGACGGCACGCCCTACTGGACGAACCGCGACGCGCTGGTCGTCGAGGAGCTGCCGAGCTCGCTGGTCGTGCTCGGCGGGGGAGCGGTCGGCGTCGAGCTCGCCCAGGTGTTCGCGCGGTTCGGTGTCGACGTCACGATCGTCGAGGCAGCGGACCGTCTCGTCCCGAGCGACGAGCCCGAAGCGGGCGAGGTACTCGCCGACGCGCTGGCCCGCGACGACATCGACGTCCGCACGGGCGTGACGGCCGAGCGGGTGAGTCACGCCACCGACGGGTTCACCCTGTCGCTGTCCGACGGTTCGTCGGTCACCGGCGAGCGCTTGCTGATCGCCGTGGGTCGCCGGACCGAACTCGACGCGCTCGGCATCGACGCCGTCGGGCTCGACCCCGACGCCGATGCCCTCGACGTCGACGAGCACCTGCGCGTCCGCGACGGCATCTGGGCGGTCGGCGATGTGACCGAACCAGGAGCGTTCACCCACGTCGGCACGTATCAGGCCGACATCGCGGTCGCCGACATCCTCGGGCGCGCCCACCGGCCGGCGGCGTACCACGCCGTGCCGCACGTGACCTTCACCGATCCCGAGATCGGCATGGTCGGCATGACCGAGCAGCAGGCCCGCGACGCCGGCATCGACGTCGCCGTGGCGGTCAAGCCGGTGCCCGACACCGCACGCGGTTGGATGCACGGGCCCGGCAACGACGGCGTCATCAAGCTCGTCGCCGATCGCGACGCCGGCTACCTGGTCGGCGCGACGTCGGCGGGACCGGTGGGCGGTGAGGTGCTCGGCC
>JAUHYJ010000187.1 GCA_030425785.1 Acidimicrobiia bacterium
CGTCATCTCGGCGGCGATGATCTCGTCGAACAACGGCCGCAACCCGGCGACGACGAAGTCGAGCGCGCCGGTGATCAGCACGGTGCGGTGTCCGAGCTCGCGGTGCTGCCGCACCCGCCGCAATCCCTCGGGGAAGCTCTTCGTCATGATGAGTTGGTGCATCAGCGCCTGCGCGTCGAGCTCGATCTGCTCGCTCGGGGCGTCGGCGTACCGACGGTAAAAGTGGCGGAGGAAGTCGGTGCGATCGCGGCGATCCAGTGCCAGCAGCCCGGGCGCCTCACCGAGGGTTCGCAGGACGTAGCGCATCCGCTCCGGCCCGTTCAGGCGCCGGGTGGCGAGGAACGAGTAGCTCTCGACGACGTTCGAGGCGATCAGGGTGTTCTCGAGGTCGAACGCCACGACGTGCCGCTTCGGGTCGAGGACCTGCTTGCGCATGCGTGTCATGCGATCGGTGGAGCGCGACGCTCCCGGCGTGGTCTTCACACGCGCGTGCTGCACGATCGACGGGAGGTGGATCCGGGTGACGTAGTGCTCCCAGTCGACCGAGCGCGGATCGGTGTTGAACGCCGCCTGGTCGTCCGGCGGCAACGAGTCGCCGAGCGCCAGCAGGTTGTCGACCTGGTAGATCGCCTCGCACTCGGTGTAGAGGCCGTACAGCTCGACGTACTGCGTGGCGGCTTCGACGTCGGCCCGGCGGTCCTCGATCGACGCCGCCAACTCGGCCTGCTTGCCGCGCAGTGGCAACACGTGCAGCGTCTTCTCGCTCCAGGTGAGGACACGATTGGCGCGTCGCAGCTCGCCTTCGACCTTGCCGCGTCCGGGGAACTTCCACTCGGGCAGCACGATCGGCTGACCCTTCGGGTCGTAGATCGGGTGCTCGGCGAACCATCCCGAGATGTAGTCGATCATCGCCCGGTACCTGAGCGGGTTGACGCCGCCGGACGCGACCTGGGTGATCGGCGGGGCGCCGTCCGGCCCGGCCGCAGCCACCACGATGATCGCGGCGACGACGATGTCGACCGGGATGACGTCGACGGTGCCCTCGGGCACGCCGGGGAACTGACTGAGCAGGCCCTTCGCGTACGACAGGATGACCGGCTCGGCCATGCGGAAGCCGCGGATCCAGCCGGGACGCGGCTCGGCCCATGCGGACTCGATGATCGACGGGCGCACGATCGACACCCGCACGTCGCCGCCGTTCGCCGCGACGGTGTCGGTGAGCGCTTGCTCGCCGAGTGCCTTGGTGAAGGCGTAGGCGTCGGGCCACCCGACACTGGCGGCGCGGGCGCGCCCAGCGTCGATCAGCTGATCCTTGACCCAGCGTTCCCGGATCTGTTCGGTCTTGGCGGCGAGTGCCGGTGCGCCGGCGGCGCCGAGTTCGGTGCGGGCCTCCTTGCGGAACTCCGCGAGCCGCTCGGGTTGCCGCGACAGGGCGTCGGTGTCGCTCGCGAGGCGTCGGGCGGCGGCGACCTCGGCCTTCCAGGACAGCCCGATGTCGAACGGGCCGGCGCTGACGAGCTCTTCGGGTGCGTTGCCGCGTCGGTTGCCGGCGACGTAGCAGGTGCTGACCGCGACGAGGTGCGGGCTGATGCCGAGATCGTGGCAGAGCTGGGCGATGCGGACCGGGCCGAGCAGGTTGATCTCGACCGCTCGATCGAGCGGTGAGTCGAACGACACGGTCGCCGCCGAGTGGATGATGACGTCGGCGGTCGAGAAGAGCCGGCGGTCGTCCTCGTCGAGCCCGAGCCCGTCGTTCGACACGTCGCCGGTGATCGTCGTGACGCGCCGAGCCGTCATCTCGGCGAAGGTCTCGGTCGAACCGGCGGCGTCGTGCTGCTCGCGCAGGCGGTCGAAGGCGTCGTTCTTCAGGAGCTCCTTCTCGACGCGGCGGGCTGCCGGGGTGCGGCGTCCGTCGCGGACGAGCAGGATCAGCTCACAGTCGGGAACGGCGCGCAGCAACCGTTCGACGAGCGCGGTGCCGACGAACCCGGTCGAGCCCGTGATGGCGATGCGCTTGCCTGCCAGGGATTCGGCGATCACAATGGAACATGTCTACCAAATGGTAGAGAGCGTGACAATGGCAGAACCGACGACACGACAGCGCATCCTCGACGCCGCCCTCGACCTGTTCGGCGCGCGCGGCGTCGACGCGGTGTCCCTGGACGAGATCGCCCGCGAGGTCGGCGTGCGCAAGCAGACCGTCCTCTACTGGTTCCCGTCGAAGGACGAGCTCGTCGACGCCGTGCTCGAGACGGTCGCCGCCGAGTTGGTCGTCGTCATCGACGCCGCGATCCGGTCGGCCCCCGACGACCCGCTCGATCGGGTCGACGCGGTCGTGCGCGCGGTGTTCCGGCCCGCCGTCCGTCGCCCTGCGCTGCTCGGGCTCGTGCGCGAAGTCAGCCGGCTGCCGTCGTCACGGGCCGAGCGTCTGCGCGAGCACATCCAACCGCTCCTCGATCGCTGCATCGCCTACCTGCAGTCGGAGATGGACGGGGGACGACTGCGGCCAGGCGACCCGGCGCTCGTCGCGGCGCTCGCATACGCCACCGTCACCGGGATCGCGACCGAACCGGAGGCGCTCCGGGCCGTCGGCTGGGAACCGTCGGCCGTCGGTCTGCGTCGCCTACGTGACGAACTCCGCGGCTTCCTGCGCGCCGCCCTGGCCCCTGCCGGTGCTGCGTGACGCCGGTGCGGGTGGCGACGGGCGGCGCCCTCGCCTCGATCGGCGCGCTCCATCTGGCGTGGGCGGGCGGCTCGACGTGGCCGTTCGACGATGCGGCCGAGTTGGCAGCTCACGTCGCCGGCACCGACGCCGTCCCGGGAACGGCCCCGACGGTCGCCGTCGCCGGCGCCCTGCTGACCGCCGCGGCGCTGGTCGCCGACGTCGTTCCGATGCCGCGTCGGCTCCGGCGCGTCGGTGTCGGCGGCGTGGCCGCCGTGCTCGCGGTGCGCGGCATGGCCGGTGTGACCGGCACGACGTCGCGGCTCGTCGGCTGGCGGACCTCGCCGACGTTCGATCGCGCCGACCGCACCCGGTACGGGCCGCTGTGTCTCGCGCTGTCGCTCGGCGCGTTCGCGTCGCTGCGAGGCTGAAGCGCCTGGCCGCCGTCGCGCTGCGATGGCTGTGGCTGGTCACTGCGGAGTGACGAGCGGGTCAGTCGGCGGCCTCGTCGACGCCGGCGTCGATCTCGGCCGCGAACACGCCGAGCTGTTGGTAGCGGTCGTCGAGTTCGATCGGGTCGTCCGGACACTCGAACACCATCGCTTCCGCATGGTCGGTCCAGTCGACGACGGCCGCGTCGAGCGCTTCCGACGGGGTCGGCTGCAAGCGTTCGTCCGATCCGCGCAGCTGGGCGACGAGGTCGTCGCACAGCGGCCTGCCGCCGGCCAGCAGTTCACCGGCGCTCGGGATCCGAGCCTGCTCCGCGGCCCACACCGGGGCCCATTCGGCGGCCGTCGGACGGTCGTCCCCGCCGCACGCCGTGAGCGCGCCGGCAGCGAACACGGCCAGCGCGGCGACTCGACGGCGGCGGTCGGACCTCGTCACGAAGCGAACCGTACCCCGGCGGGTCACGGTCGGTCGTCGTCCGGTACGGTCGCTGCGATGCACGTCGTGCTCGTCGAGCCGCAGATCGCGCCGAACACCGGCAACATCATCCGGCTGTGCGCCAACACGGGCGCCGAGCTGCATCTCGTCGAGCCGCTGGGGTTCGATCTCGACGACGCCAAGCTCCGGCGCGGCGGGCTCGACTACCACGAACACGCCACGACGACCGTGCATCGCGACCTCGCTGCGGTGGCGAGCCGGCTCGACGGACGCTGGTTCGCCTTCTCCTCCCACGGATCGCAGCCGTACACCGAGGTCGCGTATCGCGACGACGACGTGCTCGTGTTCGGGAGCGAGCGCTTCGGACTGGGGCGGGACCGACTCGGCGATCGGCGCTTCGACGCCGTGCTCACGATCCCGCAGCGGCCGGGCATGCGGAGCCTCAATCTGGGCAACGCCGTGTCGATCGTCGTCTACGAGGCGTGGCGGCAGCTCGGCTTCGCCGGCGCGGCGATCGACGGCGCCGACGGTCCGCTGACCGTCGAGACGCTGACGTCCGGTGGCTACGACGGCTGACCGCCGTCCGGCGGACGTGGCGCGACGTCGACCGGGGTGTCGACGAGTTCGAACCGGAAGTCGCAGTGGTCGGCGCCCGACATGATCGTCCGAGTTCGGGTGAATCGGACGTTCGGGTTGAACCCCTCGATCAGCGAGCCGTCGCGATTGCACGACAGGGTGGCGCCGAGGTCGGCCAACCCGAGCGACCGGTACATCTCCGCGTAGCGGCACCGGGTGACGTCGAACGCGAACACGCCGTCGTCGAGCTGTCGCACCTCGGTCTCGAGTGCGCCGTCGGCCGACCAGGCACCGAGCCCGGCGGCGAAGTCGGCCAGTGTCGTGCCGCCGACGGCGTCGGCGAGCGCGGCACCTTGCTCGCGGGCGACGTCGACGATCACGTCCCGCGCCACCTCGTACACGCCGTCGCCGTAGGTGGCGGCGAGCCGTTCGAGCAGCGGCGCGACGAGGCGGGCCTCGATCTCGCGACGCTTCAAGACGCCGACCTCGTTGAGGCGATCGGGGGTCGTGTTCTCGCTCATGCCTCATGGTCGCACGTCTCGTAGAGTGCCGCGCATGCGCGTCCAGAACGGTGGCGTCGGCCTCAACGTCCTCGTCGACGGTGACGACGACGCACCGCCGCTGCTCCTGCTGCACGGCATCCTCGGGTGCGCCGAGACCTGGAACTGGATGGTGCCGCGCGTCGTCGATCGCTTCCGGGTGCTCCGGCTCGACTTCCGCGGCCACGGCGACTCCGACCGGGCGCCGGGCCGGTACGCATTCCCGGCCTACGTGACCGACGCGGTCGCGGTCTGCGAACGACTCGCCGGTGGGCCGGTGGTCGTCGTCGGTCATTCGCTCGGCGGCGCCGTGGCGGCCGGTCTGGCCCAGACCCGCCCCGATCTCGTGCGCGGCGCCGTGCTCGAGGACGCGGCGTTCGCCGATCCGGTCGAGATGGATCCGGCCCGGACCGAACCGGCCGACGACGAGAACTCGCTGCTCGATGCGTTCCGCCTGATGCGGACGACGATCCCGCAAGCGCAGGCAGCCGGGATGACCGCCGAGCAGATCGCGCCGATGGTCGCCGCCAGCCCGTACGCCGGCGGCGGGTCGATGGGCGACTTCCTGCTCGATGACGGGCTGCTCACGTTGGCGATGGGGTCGGCTCGGGTCGATGCGTCAGTGCTCGATCCGGTGCTGAACGGCGAGTTCGAGCGAGTGCACGACATCACGAAGCCGATCGAGGCGCCGGTCGTCGCCGTCGCCGCCGACCCGGCCAAGCCCGATGCGGTGACGAGCCAGCGTCAGCTGGCACTGCTCGAAGCTGCCGGCACCGACGTCACGACGTACACGTTGCCCGGCGCCAACCACCTGATCCACGACACCGACGGCCAGCGCGAGCCGTTCTGGCGGATCGTCGACGAGTTCCTGTCGAAGCTGGCCTGAGTCGCAGCTAGGTCTGTCATCCGGGATCTGTCATCCGGGGTCAGGCACATGTCGCAAGGTCGGTGTCACACCCGCTCGGCATGATCGACCCATGCCACGACGAGTGCGACAAAGCTGGGGCGGTGGGATCTTCCACGTGATGAACCGTGGCGTGAATCACGGCCGCATCTTCTTCGACGACCGCGACCGCCTCGAGGCTGGTCAGTTGCTGAACGAGATCCATGCTCGCTTCGGCGTCGAGACGCTGGCGTACTGCTTGATGACGAACCACTTCCACCTCGTGCTGCGGCTGGAGGACGACCACCTCTCGGCGGCCATGCAGCACTTCGACGGCGAACCCGCGCGTCGAGTGAACTCGCGCGTCGGGCGCGACGGGCCGTTGTTTCGCGGGCGCTACCACTCGATTCCGGTCACGACCGACCCGTACCTCCAGTTCGTCGTGCGGTACGTCCACCGCAACGCGCTCGATCTCCCGGGCGTCGATGCGGTCGAGCGGTTCCGCTGGTCGAGCATGCGGGCCTACCTCGGGCTCCGTCGACCGGCGCCGTTCATGAACCTCGAGCCCGTGCTCTCGATGTGGCGCAATGGCCACAGTTGCTGGAGTTTCATCGATCGCCGGCCGGCGAACAGCTCGCGATCAGCGGCCCAGCGGATCTCTCGGCGCTGGTCGAACACTGTCTGGCGGTCGACGCGCTCGGTCGGCTCGACGAGGAACGCGAACGCACCACCATGCAGGCGGTCTCGCGCACCGTTCATGTGCTGGTCGCGGATCGGCTCGGCCACCCCGCAGTCTCCGATTGGATCGCGTCGGAGTACGCATCGTCCGATGCGCTCTACTCCGCTCGGTCGCGTGCGCGGAGGCGGGCGGCGAGCGACCGTCGGCTGGACGCCATCGTCGATCGAGTGGTCGCGGCGTTCGCGGCAGACCTTGCGACTTGTGCCTGACCCCCGATGACAGGCACGCAATGACGGGTCAGTGCTTGGTGTTGCGGCGGCGCCGGGCGTGGCGCTCGAGGGCGAGCTCGACCAGCCGGTCGATGATCTCGGGATAGGTCCAGCCGCTCGCCATCAGCATCTTCGGGAACATCGAGATCGGCGTGAAGCCGGGCATCGTGTTGACCTCGTTGCACAGGAAGCCGCGCGCCGGGCCGTCCTCTTCGAAGAAGAAGTCGCATCGGGCGAGGCCCTCGCATCGCAGGGCGCGATAGACCCGGAGCGCCAGGTCCTGCACCGCCGCGGTCTGCTCCGGCGTCAGCGGGGCCGGGATCAGGCCGGTTGACACATCGTTCACGTACTTGTCGTCGTACGAGTAGAAGTCGTCGCCCGGCACGATCTCGCCGGGGACCGACACGAACGGCTCGGTGTTGCCGATCACGGCGATCTCGATCTCGCGACCCGTGATGCCCTCCTCGACGACGATCCATTCGTCGTAGGTGAGCGCGAACTCGATCGCGTCGCGCATCTCGTCGACGGAGCGGACCTTCGACACCCCGACCGACGACCCCATGTTGGC
>JAUHYJ010000188.1 GCA_030425785.1 Acidimicrobiia bacterium
ACACCAAGCTACTCATCGCGTCGATCCCGCGCCTCGCTCCGGACGACACTCCCGCCCACGATCGGAGGACATCGTGACCTTGCCCCTCGAAGGTGTTCGCATCATCGAAGCCGCGACCATCCTGGCCGCCCCGCTCTCGTCATCGCTGCTCAGCGAGTTCGGCGCCGAGGTGATCAAGGTCGAAGAACCTGGTCGCGGCGACCCCGTCCGCGGCTTCCCGCCCCTGGCGGGTGGCGCGTCGGGACCATTCCACGTCACCAATCGGAACAAGAAGAGCGTGACCCTCGACCTCCGCACCGAGGCCGGCGCCGCACTCCTCGTCGACCTGTGCCGGGACGCCGACGCGCTCGTGCTCAACTACCGGCCGCCGACGCTCGAGCGCTGGGGCATCACGTACGAACGGCTCAAGGCAGCGAACCCTCGCCTGATCGTGCTGCACCTGACGGCGTTCGGTCTCGGTGGCCCGTACTCCGATCACCCCGGGTTCGGTCGGGTGGCCGAAGCGTTCGCCGGTCTGACCCACATCACCGGCGAGCCGGACGGTCCCCCCTACTTCCCCGGCTACCCGGTCGCCGACGGCATGGGCGGCGTCTGGGGCGCATTCCTGCTGACGATCGCGCTGCTCCACCAACGCGAGACGGGCGAGGGGCAGCTGATCGATCTCGCACTGTACGAACCGATCCTGCGGATGATGGAGGACTTCGTCGTCCGATACGGGCTCAACGGCGAGGTGAAGGGCCGCAGCGGTAACGATCAGCCACACTCGTGCCCGAACGGGATCTTCCCGACCGCCGACGACCTCTACGTGGTCCTGCCGGCATCGACGCCGAACATGTGGGACCGCCTCGTCCAGCTCCTCGACGATCCCGACGGCGAGCTGGCGGCGCTCGACACCGCTCCGAAGCGGATCGCCGAACGCCCGCGGGTCAATGCTGCGGTGACGGCGATGACCTCCCGGTACGAGCGCGATCAGCTCGTCGAGCTCCTTCGCTCACACGGCATCGCCTGTGGCACGGTCAACACCGTCGCCGACATCTGTGCCGATCCGCACATCGCCGAGCGGGGCAACCTCGTGACCGTTCACGACGATGCGCTCGGCGACCTGCTCGTGCAGGCGCCGATCGGGCACTTCTCGTCCATCTCGACCGTGGTGGGGCCCGGGCCGCGCCTCGGCCAGCACAACGACGAGGTGCTGCTCGCCGTCGAGGGCATGACCGAGGAGCGCCTCGCCGAGCTCCGACGCGACGGCGTGGTCTGACGATCCTCCATCACGACCGGGGGCACCGGGCGAGCCGATCGGGTGCCGCCCGACGCAGCGCCGCGAGGCGGTCGACGATCAGCGGTTCACCACCGAGCTCGACCCGGTGGACGGCGTCAGAGCGCCTGGCGGACGCCGGGGAGGCGCGATCTACCTCGGGCACCGGATG
The DNA here is from genome assembly GCA_030425785.1 of Acidimicrobiia bacterium. GTDB lineage: Bacteria > Actinomycetota > Acidimicrobiia > Acidimicrobiales > Ilumatobacteraceae > Ilumatobacter. The sequence continues at coordinate 1,428 of JAUHYJ010000188.1, forward strand.
CCACGAAGGCGATGACGAAGAGCGCCGCGCCCGTGAGCACGATGGTGGGGCCCGACGCGATGTCGAGGTGATAGCTGAGGTTCATGCCGACCAGGCCCGTGACGGCGCCGACGGCGGTGGCGATGAGCAGCATCCTCAGGAAGCTCGATGTGAGCAGCCGTGCGATGACCGCCGGCACGACGAGCGCAGCGGCGATGAGGGTGACACCCATGACGTTCATCGTGACCAGGATCGACGCCGCCAGGAGCACCATCAGGACGGCGTCCGTGACGGCGACCCGGACGCCGGTCACCTCGGCGACTTCGGGGTCGAAGGTGACGAAGAGCAGTCGGCGGTACGCGACGACGATCGTGGCGACGGTCACGAAGGTGACGGCGACGATGAGGTAGACGTCGCTGCGGCTGACACCGAGCACGTTGCCGAACAGTGCCGCGTCGGCGTTCTGGCCGGGTGAGCCGAACACCTGGATGAGCGCGAGGCCGAGCGCGAACGAGGCGGTCGTCACCACGCCGATGGCAGCATCGGAGCCGACCGGGCGGCGGCGGGTGATGCCGCCGATCATGAGCGCGGTGACGAGCCCCCAGGCGCCGGCGCCGAGGAAGACGTTGACGCCGATGAGCGACGCAGCGGCGAAGCCGCCGAAGATCGAGTGCGAGAGCCCATGGCCGATGTAGCTCATCGATCGGAGCACGACGTAGCAGCCGATCAGGCCGCAGAGCGCGCCGGCGATCGTCGCGACGACGAGGCCGTTGCGGAAGAACTCGAACTCGTAGGGACGCAGGAACTCGTCGAGTGCGCCGGCGATGAGCGCGATCATGGCTGGCCGAGCGCGACCGGATCGGGTTCGTCGGGTGCCGACGGGTCCGCGTGGGTGTGCGGGTGCTCGTGCGGATGCGAATGGGTGTACGGGTGCGAGTGATGGTGATGGTGATGGTGATGGTGATCGTCGTGCGCGAGCGACGCCGCGACCGGCCCGTCGATCACGACCGGTAGGCCTGCGTGCTGCAGGACCTGCATCGGCGAACCGTACGTGGCCTCGAGCACCTCGGGTGTCAGCACGTCGACGGGCCGCCCGACGCCGACCACCCGCCGGTTGATGCACACCATGGTGGGCAGGTGCGCAGCGAACCCGTTGAGATCGTGGGTCGTGATGACGATCGCCATCCCGACTCGTCGGAGCTCACCGAGCAGGTGCAGCACCTCGTGGCGGGTCTTGACGTCGAGGCCACTGGTCGGCTCGTCGAGCAAGAGGACGTCGGCCTCGGTCATCATCGCCCGGGCCAGGAACATGCGCTGCTGCTGGCCGCCCGACAGTGCACGGATGTGCCGGTCGCCGAGATCGCCGATGCCCAGCTGGTCGAGCACCTGATCGAGCCGATCGCGTTCCGCGCGCCGCTCGGCTCGTGTCGACCAGAAGTGTCGCAGTGGGCGCGTCCTGGCCATGAGGACGCACTCGCTCACCGTGACCGGGAAGTCCCAGTTGACGGTCTCGAGTTGCGGCACGAACCCGAAGCGGACGCCGGGCGATCGTTCGACGACGCCGGTCATCGGTTGAACGGCGCCCGAGATCGCCCGGAGCAGGGTGGTCTTGCCGGACCCGGACGGCCCGACGATGCCGACGAAGTCGCCACGGCGCACCTCGAGGTCGACGTCCTCCAGCACCGGCGCGTGCCCGTACGAGCAGGTGATCGATCTGGCACGGACGACGACGTCGGAACTCACTGGGGATATCCTGCGCCGTCCGTGCCGACGCCGCACACCTCGAACTCCTCGAGCGTCGCCGGGTCGCCGCCGAGTGCCGCGGTCATGGTGATGTAGTTGGCCCGCATCAGACCGACCCACGAGTGTTCGGCATCGCCCGGAGCGCCCGGCAGGTCGTCGTCGCGCAGCGTGTCGACGTAGGTGCCCCCGGTCTCGGCGGCGATCTGGTCGAGCACGGGCGACGGGAACACCTCGGAACCGAAGATCGCTGGCACGCCTTCGGCCTCGATCTGATCGATCAGATCGGCGACCTCCTGCGGCGACGGCTCACCGAAGTCGGCCGGTTGGATGGCGCCGACGACCTCGAAGCCGTAGTTCTCGGCGAAGTAGGCGTACGCGTCGTGATAGGTGAGCAGCCGCTTGTTCTCCGATGGGATGGTGGCGAACGCCGCCTGCATGGCCTCGTCGAGCTCGATGACGCATGCGGTGAACTCGTCGTAGTTGGCGGCGTACTCGTCGGCGCCGTCGGGGTCGACCTCGCTCATCGTGTCGCGCACGATCTCGGCGTAGGCGAGTGCGAGTGACGGATCGGTCCACAGGTGCGGGTTGGGCTTGCCCTCGTCCTCGGGGAAGGAGAAGTCGTACTTGTACTCGTCGGGGTCGATCGTCTCGTCGCCGAGCTCGACCAGGACGGAGTCGTCGGCCATGTTGGCCAGCGCGAGCTCCTTCGTCGGTTCCTCGAGGACGAGACCGTTGATGAAGATCACGTCGGCGTCGCTGAGCAGCTCGGCGACGCTCGGCTGCGGTTCGAAGGTGTGCGAGTTCGTTCCCTCGGGCACGATGCCCACGATCTCGGCGCGACCACCGATGACGTTCGAGGCGATCGAGGTGATGGGGGCGACGGTCGTCGCGATCAGCAACGCGGAGGACTTGCCGGCGTCGGACGATTCGCTCGGTTCGGCATCGGCCGGTTCGTCGTCGTCACCGCAGGCGGCGAGGACGAACGATGCCGCGACACCGACGGCGACGAGGCGACGCCCGCGGCGGGGAGTGCGACGACGCCCGCGGCGGGGAGTGCGAGGGGATGGGAAGGCGGAGGCGGTGGGGGTCACCGTCGAGAGGCTACTCGCTTGTTACGAGTCGCTCGCAACAGCGGGCGCAACAGCAGGCGCGACGGACGGCAGGACGAGGGCGTGAACCGATGATCGCGCACTGGTACGGTCAACGATCCATGGTCGACGACACCGACGTCTCCCAGGCGCTCGAGCAGCTCCGACGCACCGGTGGCCGAGTCACTCAGCAACGGCGCCTCGTCCTGCAGGCCCTCGTCGACGCCCAGCCTCACCCCTCGGCAGAGGACGTCGCCGAGCGCGTGGCCGCGGTCGCGCCCGACGTCCACATGTCCACCGTGTACCGGACGCTCAACACGCTCACCGAACTCGGAGTGATCAGTCACGTCCACATCGACCACGGGCCCTCCCTGTACCACTTCGCCGACGACGTGCGACCACATCTCGTCTGCCGGCAGTGTGGTCGCGTCGACCACGTCGACGCCGAGACGTTCGAGGCGGTGCGGGCCACGATCGAATCAGCGAGCGGGTTCCGACTCGATCGCGGTCACTTCGCCTGGTCGGCGAACTGCCCGGCCTGTCGGGACGACCTCGACTGACACGTCCGACCGCGCACCGCCCGACAGCGCTACGTGTCCGTCGTCAGATCGTGGACGTCCCGTCCGCCCAGAACTCCACACGGTTCCCCGCGGGGTCGCGCACGTCGAGCACCTCTGCGCCCCACCGGACGCCGATCTCCGCGACCTCGACACCCGCTCGGAGCAGGTCGGCACGGACGACATGGACGTCCTCGACCTGCAGACTCAAGGTGATGCCATCACCGCGGCCGGGCGCGATCGACGATCGACTCGCATCGGCGACGCTCACGAACGAGGTCGGGCCGAGCGCGAACTCGACGAACCAGTCGTTCTCGAACACGACCGCCAGCGAGAGCGACTCGCGGTAGAACGCGACCGTCTCGGCCCACCGATCCGTGTAGAGGATCGTATTCGAGCGTCGCACCGTCACCACGGGCCCGGGTCACGCGACGTCGAATCGGCGCAGGCGACGTGTCGTCTCGCGTCCGGCACATCGAGCACCACGACGAGGACGAGGTCGACGGCCGCGACTCCCATGCTCGGACGGTACCCGAGCGCAGCGCGCGCGTCGGCGGTCGCACAGAGCGGCAGCGCTCGCGGCCGCTCCGCCCCCCGGTCCGGCGGGACCAGCGGTCGAGGTGGCGCCGCGAGGCGCACCGCTCAGATCGTCCGGAGGGACCGGTCGCGCAGGTCGCTCTCGCCGAGCTCGTCGTCGGCGTGGTGCTCGTGCGTGCCGACGAGATCCGCTTGGTCGAGCTCCCACGGGTCGATGTAGTCCGCGTCGAGGTCGGGCTCCCACTCGACGGCCTCGTCGTCCCACCAACCGACCGGCAGCTCGTCGACGGGGAGCCCCTCGGCATCGGTGCCGTACATGATCGGCTCGTCGTCGTCGTCGGTGAGCTCGAGCGGCATCGGGCAGTCGGCCTGATACGAGCCGATCATCGCCGCCTCGCCGGAGGCGGTCACCGAACCATCGCTTCCGACGACCCACTGCGCACCGTCCGGACCCTCGATGGTGATGTACTCGACCTGCTCCTCGGCGGCCTCGACGGCCTCGACGAAGGCGAGGAAGACGTCGCGCTGCTCGTCGGTCAGCGCCGCCAGCTCCTCCAGCGCCTCGGCTTCCGCTTCCGCCTGCTCGGCGGGCGACACGAACTCGGTCGACCACGGGCCCAGTCCGACGGTGCACTGCTCCCGCTGCACCGCTTCCAGGACTGCCGGGTACGGCGCCATCGGCTCGCGATCGACCGTGCGGAGCTCGAAGTGGAGGTGCGGGATGCCGGCGTTGCCGGTCGACCCCATGAAGCCGATGATCTGACCGGCGCGGACGCGGGTGCCGACCTCGACGGTCGACAGGACCGGACCGGTCTCGCTGTTCGACAGGTGGAAATAGTTGGCGTACAGGCCGTCGTCGCGGGTGAGCCGCAACCCGTTGCCCGCGATCCCCGACGGGACGTCGTCGATCTTCGTGATCACACCGTCGAACGCCGCGCGGATCGGCTGGCCTTCGTAGCCGAGCAGATCCAGGCCTTCGTGCAGCCGGGCGCCGCCGTCGCGCTCGAAGTGCCAGTCGTCGACGAACTCCACCGGGCCGAGCACGGGGAACGCGATCGCCGGGATCAGTTCCTCGGTGTCGGACGGCAGGTAGACCGGCGCACCTTCCGACAGCAGTGAGAAGAACTTCTCCATCCACTTCGCCTGGTACTCACGCGGGGTCAGCACGTTGCCGGCTTGGGGGAGCGGCACGATGTCCCACTCTGCGCCAACCGGCACGCGACCGATGTACCAGATGACGGGGATCTTCGACACGTCGTTGCCGTGCCGCTTGAGCAGGGCGGTGAACGACTCGTAGGCGAACTGGTCCTGGACTTCCGGTGGTGCCAGCACGGCTCGCGCGTAGCCCCCGTACCCGTTCCACGTCGAGTCGATGATCTGGTACGCGCCGGATGCGGTGGAGCCGGCGGCCCGGGCGTCGTACTGGTTACGGCTCTCCAGCCAGCGGGTGGTCGCCATCGCGACACCGACGGGGACGCCCTCGGCGTACACGCCGTCGTAGCTCGACGCCCGGAGTCCGGGGTCGTACTCGTTGACCTCGGCCGGGGTGGTGTCGATCGGGGTCGGCGGGGGAACCAGCGGATCGACCGCAACGTCGTCCGCGTCGTCGGCATCGCCGACGGGTGCCAACGGCTCGTCCACGGTGGCCATCAGGTCGGACGATCCGTCGTCGCTCGGTGGCGGCGTCGCTCCGTCGTCATCGTCCGCACCGTCGTCCGAGTCGTC
>JAUHYJ010000189.1 GCA_030425785.1 Acidimicrobiia bacterium
CAGCCCCGCCCGCACCCGGTCCCCGTGCTCCCGGGCCAGCTCGACGGCGTCCTCGGCGCCCAGGAAGTCCGGCGCGTGCAGCATGAGCATGTGCAGGACGTGGCTCTCGATCCACTCCCCGCAGTACAGCAGCCGCCGATAGGCGTGCAGCTCGGGCGGCATCTGCACGCCGAAGGCCTGCTCCACGGCGACGCAGGAGCTCATCTGGTAGGCGACCGGGCAGATCCCGCAGATGCGAGCGGTGATGTCGACCGGCTCGGTGAAGCGGCGGCCTCGCAGCAGGGACTCGAAGAACCGCGGCGGCTCGTAGATCTCGAGTTCGATGCGCGCGAGCTCGCCGTCGTCGACGACGACGTGCATCGCACCCTCGCCCTCGACGCGCGACAGCGCCGGTACGTGGAGATCGACGGTGCGACGGGTCATGGCTCCGAACCCCCTGCCTGCTCGGCGTCGGCGAATGCGGCGACGTTGAAGGTGCTCAGCAACCGGTCGGTCGCGTCGTCGTCGACGCCGATCGCGGCGAACTGGCGTCGGAGGCCGGTGACGTTCGGATGCTCCTTCGGTCCGAAGCACCCGTAGCAGCCCCGGTCGAAGCCAGGGCACAGCGCGCCGCACCCGCCCTGCGTGATCGGGCCGAGGCACGGGGTGGCGCTCGCGACGAGCACGCACGCCGCACCCGTCGCCTTGCACTCGACGCACACGCTCGTGGTCGGCGGGCGGACGAGGTGCCGGTTGAGCAGCGCGGCGAGCACGCCGACGAGTTGGCCGGGGTCGATCGGGCAGCCGCGCAGCTCGAGGTCGACGGTGACGTGGTCGGAGATCGGGGTCGAGTCGGCGAGCACGTCGATGTAGGACGGCTGCGCGTAGACGATCGACGTGAACTCCTCGATGTCGGCACCGTTGCGCAGCGCCTGGATGCCGCCGGCCGTCGCGCAGGCGCCGATCGTCACCAACAGCCGCGACGCCTGTCGGATCTCGGCGATCCGCTCGCGGTCGCCCGGGGTCGTGATCGAACCCTCGACCAACGAGATGTCGTACGGCCCGTCGACGGAGCCGCTGGTCGCCTCGGGGAAGTACGCGATGCGCACCCGGTCGGCGATCGCCAGCAGCTGGTCCTCGCAGTCGAGGATCGTCAGCTGGCACCCGTCGCACGACGCGAACTTCCAGACCGCGAGCGTCGGGGGCGCCCCCTGCTCGATGGCGGTCGGCCAGTCGATCGCGGGTCGTCGGTCTCCGATGCGCATCACCACTCCTCGATCGACAGTGCGCGGGCGACGGATGGGTAGTCGGCCACGGGGCCGTCGCGGCACACGAGCATGCCGCCGAGTTGGCAGTGGCCGCAGCGTCCGGTGCCGCACTGCATGTTGCGTTCGAGGGTGACCTGGATCCGATCCGGGTCGACGCCCGCGGCGACCAGCGCGTCGGCCGTCCGCCGCATCATGATGTCCGGGCCGCAGATCAGGGCACGGGTGTCGGCGCCGAACTCGAGATCACCGATCACCGTCGGGACGAATCCCACCGCGCCGGACCAACCGGCCTCGTCGTGGTCGATCGTCGCGATGACGTCGATGCCCGCGTCGCGCCACGCCTCGTACTCGCGTCGGTACAGCAGATCGTGCGACGTCCGGGCGCCGACCACGAGCACGACGGCCCCGAACAGGTCGCGATGCTCGACGGTGTGCAGGATGGCGGATCGCAGCGGCGCCACGCCGATGCCGCCGGCCGCGATGACGAGGTCGCCCCCGGGGTGGAGGTCCCACGGCCGTCCGAACGGCCCGCGCGTCCAGAGCCGGTCGCCGCGCCGGAGATGCGTGAGCGCCGAGGTGATCGCGCCGGCGTGGCGGATCGTGTACTCGTGGTAGGCACGCTCGCTCGGCGACGAGCTGATCGAGATGGCCGCCTCGCCGATACCGAAGGCGCCGACCATGCTGACCTGCGCGGGCAGGAACGGCGCGACGTCGCCGGTCGTCGGCACCATGCGGAGGGTCACGACGTCGGGGATCTCGGGGATCACGTCCGTGACGACGTGTTCGACCGGCGTGATCATCGGATCGAACGATTCGGGTGCGGTCGCCACGGTCACGGCGCCACCGCCTCGGGCTGCAGCAGGGCGGCGACCTCGTCGGTGAGGTCGATCCCGACGGGGCACCACGTGATGCAGCGCCCGCAGCCGACGCACCCCGATTCGTCGAACTGATCCCACCAGGTGCCGAGCTTGTGGGTCAGCCACTGCCGGTAGCGCGAGGCGGTCGACCGCCGGTACGGCTCGCCGCCGAGCGCCGAGTACTGCTCGCTGAAGCAGGTGTCCCACGTGCGGCGGCGTGTCGAGGTCTCGCCGTCGAGCGAGACCTCGTCGACCAGGTCGGTGCAGAAGCACGTCGGGCACACCGCCGTGCAGTTCCCGCACGCGAGGCAGCGCTCGGCGACCTCCGCCCAGCGAGCGTGGTCGGGGACGTCGACGATGGTCCGGGCGTGGTCGGGGAGCGTGCGCACCATAACGTCGGCTGCCGACGCGACGGCGATGTCGGCGCGTGCGACCACGGCCGGGTCGGCGCGGTTCGCGACGAGGTCGAGCAGTTCGGCACCGCGTGCCGAGCCGGCCCGCGCGACGTAGTGGACGTCAGCGTCGTCGGCGAGTTCGGTGAGCGCGATGTCGAACCCTGTGCTCGCGGCCGGTCCGCCCCCGGTCGACGTGCAGAAGCAGGTCGCCGCCGGCCGGGTGCAGTCGACCGCGACGATGACGAACCCGTCGCGACGGGCAGCGAAGCTCGCATCGGGGTGCGGTCCGCTCGTCTGGGTGCGTTCGAGCACCTGCAGCGCTCGCAGGTCGCAGTCGCGTACGCCGATCACGGCACGCGTGGTCGTGTCGGGTGGTGCGGGCTCGACGCGGAGCTCACCGTCGCGCCGGCGGATGGTCCACACCGGCGTCTCGGCCGGGTGCACGATCGCCTTCAGCGAGTCCGGACCCGGCCCGTGGTCGAACCGGGTGGGCATCGATGACCCGGTCGCCCGGTAGCTGCCGGCGTCCTGGGCATCGACGACGCCGATCGCGAGGTCGCCGACGTCGGTCAGCCGGCGGAGGCGGACGACGCCGGACCTCATCACCGGTCCGATGACCTCGTCGACGTCGGTCATCAGCTGCCGCACCAGCCGGTCCCACGCGATGTGGTCGAGATGCCACCGTCGGGTGTCGCCGTCGGCGCCCGTCGGATGATGCACGCCGCTCTCCCTTCCTCTCGCATCGGGGTCCTCGATGTACCTCGATCGTGCCGGACCGGCCGGCCGGTCGTGAGAGCCGAACGGCAGGAGCACCGACGGCGTTCGGCTCCGGCCGGTGGTGACGACCGGCCCTGGCGTTGTCCGGGAGCGGGCGCGATGATCGAGACATGGACACCGCGACTTCACGGCGCGTGTTCCTCGTCGACGATCACGACATCGTCCGCGACGGCCTGCGCGCCCTCCTCGACCCCATCGCCGACATCGACGTCGTCGGCGAGGCCGCCACGGCGGCGACCGCGCTGGCGCGCATCCCCCTGGCAGAGCCCGACGTGGTGGTGCTCGACGTGCACCTTCCGGACTCGTCCGGCATCGAGGTGTGCCGTGAACTGCGCGATCGGGTGCCCGACACCAAGGTGCTGTTCCTGTCGTCGTTCGGTGACGACGAGGCGGTGTTCGACGCCGTCCTCGCCGGCGCGCACGGTTACGCCATGAAGCACATCGGTCGCCTCGATCTGGTCGAGGCGATCCGCAAGGTCGCGGCCGGTCAGTCACTCATCGATCCGGTCGCGGCCGAGCGGGTACGCGAGCGCGCCGCACACGGTGACGTCACGCCGTCGATCGGCTCGTTGACCGGCCAGGAGCGGCGGCTGCTCGGGCTGCTCGCCGAGGGGCTCACCAATCGCGAGATCGCCGGTCGGCTCCACTTGTCCGACAAGACGGTCAAGAACTACGTGTCGAGCCTGCTCATGAAGTTGGGGATGTCGCGCCGGTCGGAGGCCGCGGCCTACGCGGCTCGGCTCGACGAGCGGCGTCACGCCTATCGCGACGCCATGGGCGACCTGCACGCCGTCAGGTACTGACGTCGTCGGCGCGCTGATCGAACGGCACCCGCCACTCTGCCCGAACGCCGCCGTCAGGCCGCTCGTGGAGGCCGAACGAGCCGTCGAGTTCGTGTGCGCGACGCTCGATGTTGGCGAGTCCGTCGCCGAGTCCTCGCGCGTCGCGCAACCCGACGCCGTCGTCGTCCACCTGGACGATGAGCTCGTCGCCGACCGTACCGACGACGACGTCGACGTGACGTGCGTGGGCGTGACGGCTGACGTTCGACAGCAGCTCGCGGACGACGGACACGACCACGTCGCCGAGGCCGGTGTCGATCGCCTCGTCGGTCGAGCCGAGGAAACGGAGGCTGGGCGCGAACCCCATCGACTGGGCGACGGCGTCGATCTCGTTCGCGACCGCGGCGCGGAGCCGGGGCGGTCCGACCGAGTTGCGCAGGCCGAAGATCGTGATCCGGATCTCGCGGACGACCTCGTCGATCGCATCGACCGCGCCTGCCACCCGGTTGTGCGTGAGACCGGTCGACTGCGACGCCAACGATTCGAGGTCCATGGCGATGGCGAACAGCCGCTGGATCACGCGATCGTGCAGGTCACGAGCGATTCGGTCGTGGTCGGCGATGCTCCGGAGGGTGGCGACCTCGGCGCGGGTGTCGATGAGCTCGAGCGTGATCGCGACGGCGCCGGTGAACTCGTCGACGATGCGCTGGTCGAGTTCGGTGAACGCTCGTCGATGGCGATCGCGATGCGCGGTCAGGGTCACGGGGCGGTCGCCGGCCGCCACGGTGCTCGCGACGGTCATCGTGTCCGGCGCCGCCGTCGGGTCGCCGCTCGAGGCCAGCGGTTCGTCGACGAGGTGGTGCAGGACGGCCGAGTCGGCATCGAGCAGGTCGGTGGCGAGATCGACGGCCAGCTGGCCGACCTCGTCCCGCGCGGCGCCACCGAGCGCGGCGGTGAGCAACTGGTTGGTCGCCGCGAGCCGGCCGAGCTCTCGCTGCGACGTCGTCAGCTCGCGGATGATCGTCGCGACCATCGTGTCCTGCCGGTCGATCGGTATCAGCGCGATGGTGACGTCGATGTCGAAGCCGTCGGCGTGGCGGGCCCGGAGCACGAGGCCCCGGCCCATCGGCCGAGCCTGCGGCTCGTCGAGGTAGTGGCGGTGGTGTTCGCGATGGCGCTCACGGGCGTCGGGCGGGATCAGCAGCTCGTACGGCTGGCCGATCAACGACGCCGTCGGGTGGCCGAGCATGGTCGTCGTCGCAGGGTTCGCGTACGCGATGCGGCCGTCGGTGCGCACGATGACGACCGCATCGGCGACGTCTCGAACGACGGCGGCGAGCGTCTCGATTTCCCATGGATCGGGCATGGTGGCATCCCGGTCGGTCCGGATCGACCGAACCGTAGCCGACGGGCCGTCCGGTGCGCCCCGCCGGGCGGTCCGTCGTCAGGTCACGCCGGCGTGGGCCTTCGACTCGTCGTGGTGCACGAGCATCAGGCTGGTGCGGGCGTGATCGGCGACTCGCGACGACACGCTGCCGTGGACGAACCGCTCGATGCGGCCGAGCCCACGGGTCCCGAGCACGATGAGGTCGGCATCCACCTGCTCGGCGAGGTCGAGGATCGCCGCCGCCGGATGGTCGTCGACGAAGTGCCCGACGTGGCGCACGCCGTGGTTCTCGAGGGTCCGCTCCGCGATCGCCAGGTAGCCGCGCGGCGTGGCGTCGACGTCGAGGTCGCGGAACTCTTCCGGCAGGCGCCGGGCCGCTCGTGCCAGCTGTTCGCGCTGGTGGTGTTCGAAGGCGGTCACGACATGGACGATGCCATCGTCGGCGACGTGCTCCATGGCGACCTCGAGGGCACGGCGCGCGTCGTCCGAGCCGTCATAACCGACGACGATGGTGTGAGCCTTCACAACACTCTCCTCTCGGTGTTCTCCTCCCAGGATCCGTCCGGGCCTCCGAGGCCGCCAGGGCCGAATGCCTCCCCACCCGACGGCTCGCAGCGGTGCCGAGGGCTTCGGCGCGATCGGTGCCGATCGGCTCTACGGTCTCGCCGCCGACGGCGGGACGATCGACGTGTGACCCTGCGCTGGATCATCGGGATCGACGGATCGATGGGTTCCCGCGCGGCGCTCGAATGGGCGCTCGCCCAGAGCGACCGGGTCGGCAGCGAGGTCGTGCTCGTGCACGTGTACCCGCTCGACCGCATCGGCCGCGCACGCGCCGCCGTCGGCGCCGACTCGAGCGGGCTCGGGACAGCCGCCGCGTTGGCGGAGCTCGACGCCGCAGCGTCCGATCTGGTGGGGTGCCGCACCGTCGAGCGGCTCGTGGCGAGTGGGCACCCCGGGCGGGCGCTGCTCGCCACCGCCGAGGGCGCCGACCTGCTCGTCGTCGGTCGCCACGGCTCCGGTGGGGGATGGCGGCACACCATGGGTTCGACGAGTCGCTCGTGCGCCAGCCACGCATCCGTTCCCACCGTGATCGTCCCGACCGACGGGGCCCCGCGTGCCACCGAGCGTGTCGTCGTCGGCTTCGACGGCAGTGACGCGGCGATGGCGGCCGTCCGATGGTGCAGCGACTTCGCATCGCCCGACGCCGACATCCGTGCGGTCGCCGCCCTCGAGCTCGCGCCGTGGCTCTCACGCGAGCTCGCCCGCGAGCGCCTCGGCGACGCGCTCGCCGACGAGGAGCGGCGGGTCGTCGAGCGGTTCGCGGCGATCGATGCCGACGGCCGCGTTCGGTGCGATGTCGTCGTGGGCGATGCGCGGCAGGCGCTCGCCTCCGCCGCCGAGGACGCCGACCTGCTCGTCGTCGGCCGACGTGGGGTCGGTACGCGGGCACCCTTCGGCGGATCGGTCAGCACCTGGCTGCTCGACGCCGTCCCGACCCCGGTCGTGGTGGTACCCGGCGGGCTGCACGCGACCGATCGCACGTCCCCGACCGGACACGACATCCGGGCCGATCACGACGGCTCGACGGGACACACCA
>JAUHYJ010000190.1 GCA_030425785.1 Acidimicrobiia bacterium
GTCGGCCTGGTGCTGGGCGAATGACAGCGTCAGCAGCTGGCGCGCCCGGTCGCGGTCGTACGTGCGTACGAGATTGGCGACCATGTTGTAGGTCGGGCGGAACGCCGAGCGCAGGTGGAACGAGCGACTCATCGCGAGCTCGGCGACCTGGTCGAACCGCACGAACGGGCTCCACAGCACGACCGCGGTGCCGGTGTCGTCGAGCCCGCGACGGCCCGCCCGCCCGGTGAGCTGGGTGAACTGTCCGGGCGTCAACGTCTCGTGACCGTCGCCGGTGTATTTCGTGAGCTTCTCGATCACCACGGTGCGGGCCGGCATGTTCACACCGACCGCGAGCGTCTCGGTCGCGAACACGACCCGGAGCAGCCCCTCGACGAACGCCTGCTCGACGACCTCCTTGAACGGCGGGACCATGCCGGCGTGATGGGCGGCGATGCCGGCCTCGAGCTGCCTGACGAACTGGTCGTAGCCGAGCACCTCCAGGTCGTCGTCGCTCAGTTCGGACAGCCGATCGGCGAGGATGGCGTGCAATCGCGGCAGATGCGCCGGCTCCGACAGGTGGGTGCCACGGTCGACGAGCTCGCGGGCGGCCTCGTCGCACTGGTTCCGGCTGAAGATGAAGTAGATCGCAGGCAGCAGATCGCGCCGGTCGAGCTCGTGGACCACCTCCGGTCGTGTCGGCGGCGTCAGGATCCGCTCGCCGCTGTGCCGCTGGCGGCCGTCGCGGCCGCGTGCCGCCTCGCGACGACGGTCGCGACGACGTGCCGCGCTGGCATCGAGCCGGATCGCGTCGGAGTTCGGCTGGCCGTCGACGATCGTCGGCAGGAACCGCAGCCGGTCGTTGGTGCGGTCGGCGACGAAGTACGCCTGCTCGAGCCGCACCGGCCGGCGACCCTCGACCACCACCGCCGTCGGGCCCCGGACGGTCTCGATCCAGGCGCCGAGGTCGTCGGCGTTGCTGACGGTGGCGGACAGGCAGGTGAGCTGGACGTGCTCGGCGAGATGGATGATCACCTCCTCCCAGACCGGCCCCCGGTAGGCGTCCTGGAGGAAGTGCACCTCGTCGAGCACGACGAGACCGAGATCGGTCAGGTCGCGACCGGCGTAGATCATGTTGCGCAGCACCTCGGTGGTCATCACCACGACGGGTGCCTCGCCGTTGATCGCATTGTCGCCGGTGAGCAGCCCGACCCGCTCGTCACCGTGGATCGCGACGAGGTCGCGGTACTTCTGGTTCGACAGGGCCTTGATCGGCGCCGTGTAGAACGAGCGACGGTCGAGCCGAAGGTTGGCGTCGACCCCGTACTCGGCGACGACGGTCTTGCCGCTGCCGGTCGGTGCAGCGACGATCACGTGCTCACCGCGATCGAGCGCATCGAGGGCGTCGAGCTGGAAGCGGTCGAGCGCGAACGGGTACCGGGCGACGATCTCGTCCCGGAATCCGGCCGTGGTGATCACGGGATCATGCGTCGCGGCGACGGCGCTGGACGAGCCAGCCGATGAGGATGGCGACGAAGTACAGCACCGTCATCGGGATCGACAGAGCGAGCAGCGAGATCGGGTCGCCCGACGGCGTGATCGCCGCGGCCACGAAGAAGATGCCGACGATCGCGTACCGCCACGCGCCGAGCAGCGTGCGCCACTGCAGCACGCCGAGCAGCTGGAGGAACACGAGCATCACGGGGATCGTGAAGCCGACGCCGAACGCGACGATCATCAGGGTGACGAGACGGATGTAGGCCGACACCTGGAAGATGCCCTGCACGTCGGCGCCGGCGAAGTCGATGAGGAACTCGAGCGCCCGCTCGAGGGTGGTGAAGGCGATGAAGCCTCCGAGCAGGAACAACGCGACCGACGACGCGACGAACCCGACGGCGTAGCGCTTCTCGTCCTTGTGCAGGGCCGGGACGACGAACTTCCAGATCTGCCACAGCACGACCGGCAGGGCCAGGACGATGCCACCGTAGAAGCCGATCCGCAGCCGGGTCGCGAAGCCCTCGACCGGGTCGAGGAACACGAGGTCGACCGTGCCGGCGGCGGCGTCGTAGGAGGTACCGCAGTAGCCCTCGGGCTTGCGGGCGCACAGGTCGGCGTAGGGCTGGGTGAGCCAGCCCAGCACCGTGTCCCAGAAGGCGACCACGACGATGGCGCCGATCAGGATCGCCAGCCCCGACCGGATGATCCGCATCCGCAGCTCGGCGAGGTGCTCGGTGAGCGACATCTGACCGGTGGTGGACGACTCGGTGCGTTCCTTGCGGCGCACGGAGACCATCAGCCGGTCTCCTCGCCGCTCGCGCCGCCGGCGTCCGGCCCGTCGGTCTCGCGACGGACGCTCGGGAGGTCCCCGAACCCGTCGGTCGAGCCGGTCGGTTCGGACGGCTGCGACGGTGTGAACGGCAGATCGGGCGACGGGATCGGCGCCTCGCCGTCGGCACCGTCGGCGGCCGCCGGGGCGTCACCCATCTCGGCCGATTTCGGCTTCTCGGCCCGTTCACCCTCGGCGAGCTTGGTGAAATCGGCCGAGTCGCGCAGCACGTTCGCGGTCTCTCGCATCTCGCGGAGCGGCTCGTCGACGGCGGCGCGGAACTCGTCCTGGAAGCTCGTCGACATCTTCTTCAGGTCGGCGTAGAGCCGCCCGGCCTTGCGCATCGCCTCGGGCAGCTTCTCGGGCCCGAGCACCACCAGTGCGAGGAGCAGGATGATGATCAGCTCGCTGCCCTGGAAGTTGAACACGTGGGGCAGTCTACGGAACGAGGTCGGCGGGCGACCGTCTGCTCCATCCTCTGCTCCGCCCCGACCGGGCGCACCACCTGCCACACTGGGGTGGGTGCAGCAACTCCTCCCGTCCCTGCTCCCGCGCCCGATCCTGTTCGCACATCGCGGCGCTCGCGCCCACGCACCGGAGAACACGATCGAGGCGTTCGCGCTCGCCCTGAAGCTCGGCGCCAGCGGCCTCGAGAGCGATGTCTGGGTCACCGCCGACGGCGTCGTCGTGCTCGATCACGACGGCCAGCTGAAGTCGGGGTGGTTCTCGAAGACGCCGATCGGCGAGCTCCGCCGTGACGAGCTCCCCGAGCACATCCCGGCGCTGACGGAGCTGTTCGAGGCGTGCGGCACCGACTACGAGCTGTCGCTCGACCTGAAGGACGACGATGCCGGTCCGCGGGTCGTCGAGGCCGTGCGCTCGGCTGCGCCGGGGCTGCTCGGGCGCACGTGGTTGTGCCACCACGACCTCGACCGGCTGGTCTCGCTGCGTGCGCTCTCGGACGACGTCAAGCTGGTCGACTCGACCCGGCTGTCACGCCTGTCGGAGGGCCCCGAGCGTCGTGCGGCGCGGCTGGCCGAGCTGGGCGTCGACGGGATCAACCTGCGCGGGCCCGACTGGAACGGCGGCCTCGTCGCACTGTTCCACCGGTTCGACCTGACGGCGTTCTCGTGGGATCTGCAGTACGAGCACCACCTCGTCAACGCCTTGCGCATGGGCATCGACGGCGTCTACAGCGATTACGTCGATCGCATGGTCGACGCCGCCAGGGCCGAGCGGCTGCTCGAGCCCTGAGTCGTCAGAGCCACTGCCAGTCGCTCTTCGGCCAGAACACGACGAACGCACGCCCGACCAGGTCGTCGAACGCGACGGGGCCGAGGTTGCGGCTGTCGTGCGAGCCGGGTCGGTTGTCACCCATGACGAACACGTGGTCGTCCGGCACGACGACCGGGGTGATCTGACCGCCGCAGCGGCCCGGTGTGACCACGGTCGGGTCGAGGTACGGCTCGTCGAGCCGCTGCGCCGGCACGTCGTCGTCGGGGTCGGTGTCGATCCAGACGACGCAGTCGATCATCTCGATCTCCTCGCCCGGCAGGGCGACGACCCGCTTGATGAGATCGCGCTCGTTCGGGCCGGTGATCTCGTGCAACACGACCACGTCGCCGCGATTCGGGTCGTGGAGCCGGTACGACATCTTGTTGACGAACACCCGGTCGTTCGGCGACAGCGTCGAGTACATCGACTCGCCGTCGACGACGAAATGGGCGAGCAGGAACGTTCGCACCAGGATCGCCACCAGCAGCGCGACCCCGACGACGACGACCCAGTCGAAGAACGCACGCGCCGACGGTGACAGACCGCGCTCGTCGTCGAGTTCGACGCCGTTCGGGTCGGGATCGGGCGACTCGCCGAGATCGGGGTGGAGGGTGTTGGTCACAGCGGGGCTCACGGTATCGGACCCGGGCCGCCGTCGCTGCGCAGGTGGTGGTCAGAGGGATTCGATGAGCTTTTCGACCCGTTCGTCCCGACTCTTGAACGGGTCCTTGCACAGGACCGTCCGCTGTGCCTGGTCGTTCAGCTTCAGATGCACCCAGTCGACCGTGTAGTCACGGCGGCGCTCCTTGGCGCGCTTGATGAACTCGCCCCGCAACCGGGCCCGGGTCGTCTGTGGCGGCGTGTCGATCGCGGCCTCGATGTCGTCGTCGTTGCACACCCGCTCGACCAACCCACGGTTCTGCAGCTTCATGAACGGGCTGCGGTCACGGTTGAGATCGTGGTACTGCAGGTCGAGCAACTGCACCCGGGCGTGCCCGAGCGAGAGGTCGTGGCGCTCGCGGAAGGCCTCCAGCAGCTTGTACTTGATCACCCAGTCGACCTCGCGGTCGAGCTTCATCGGGTCGTTCTCGAGCTGGGTCATGCAGTGCTCCCACATCTCGAGCGCACGCTGTTCGAGCGGCGGGAAGCCCTGGCTGTCGGCGTACCGGAGCGCCCGGTCGAGGTACTCGCGCTGGATGTCGAGCGCGCTCACCTCGCGTCCGTTGGCGAGGCGGACGGTCCGCCGACAGGTGATGTCGTGGCTGATCTCACGGATGGCCCGGATCGGGTTCTCGAGCGTCATGTCGCGGAGCACGACGTTCTGGTCCTCGAGCATGCGGAGCATGCACGCAGCCGCGCCGACCTTGAGGAAGGTCGTGTACTCGCTCATGTTCGAGTCGCCGACGATCACGTGGAGACGCCGGTACTGCTCGGCGTCGGCGTGTGGCTCGTCACGGGTGTTGATGATCGGGCGGCTGCGCGTGGTGGCGGAGCTGACGCCCTCCCAGATGTGCTCGGCGCGCTGGGCGATCGAGTACGTCGCACCGCGGGCGGTCTGGAGGACCTTGCCGGCGCCGGCGTAGATCTGGCGGCTCACGAAGAACGGGATGAGGACCTCGGCGTAGTGGGCGACGTCGTCCTCGCGACGGGTCAGGTAGTTCTCGTGACACCCGTAGCTGTTGCCGGCCGAGTCGGTGTTGTTCTTGAACAGGTAGATCGTGCCGCGGATCGACTCCTCCTCGAGCCGCTGCTCGGCCGACTCGACGAGCGATTCGAGGATCCGCTCCCCTGCCTTGTCGTGGACCACCAGGTCGTACAGCGAGTCGCATTCGGGCGTCGCGTACTCGGGGTGCGAGCCGACGTCGAGGTAGAGGCGGGCACCGTTCTGGAGGAAGACGTTCGACGACCGCCCCCACGACACGACCCGCCGGAACAGGTACCGCGCGACCTCGTCGGGGCTCAGCCGACGCTGGCCCCGGAGCGTGCACGTGACCCCGTACTCGCTCTCGAGCCCGAAGATCCGGCGGTCCATGGAGGCACCGTACACGCGGGTGGACGGTACGGGAGGTCTGTCGGCGTGTTCCTCAGCCCTTGTCGGCGTCGAGCTCGGCCTGGTGCTTCTCGACCATGTC
Organism: Acidimicrobiia bacterium; assembly: GCA_030425785.1. Taxonomy (GTDB): domain Bacteria; phylum Actinomycetota; class Acidimicrobiia; order Acidimicrobiales; family Ilumatobacteraceae; genus Ilumatobacter. Next base: position 5,713 of record JAUHYJ010000190.1, read on the forward strand.
GGTGACGGCCTGCATGTTGCGCTCGGCCAGCTGCTCCCGCGACGCCCGCGCCCGATCCTTGGCCGCCAGCGTGCTGTACGCCTGGCCCTGGAACTGCGGGAACACGTTCTGGGCGATCAGCTCATAGCTGCGCTTGGTCGCCTCCGGGTTCGCCCACTCGTGGCACAGCGTCATGTAGCAGCCGAACCCGCCCGACTGCTTCGTCAAGCGATCGATCTGCTCGATCGCGTCGTCGGGTGTGCCGATCGAGCCGAGACCCGACTCGTTCACGAAGTCGATCGCCTGCCGGACCGCGTTCGAGTCGCCGACGTCCATCTGCGGGAACGCCGCCGTGTGCTGGAAGTAGTCGAACCAGTTCATGATCCCGTACTCGACGTCCTGGTAGGCCTGCTCGCGTGTCTCGGCGATGTGCATCAGGCCGACGAGGCGCCACTTCGACCGGTCGGCGACGGTGCCGAACTTGGCGGCCCGCTCCTCCATCACGTCCCAGTGCAGCCCGAGGACGTCGAAGCCCTCCGACTGGGTGGCGCCGATCGACAGCAGACCGATCCCGTGCTTGCCGGCGAGCCTCGGCCCGGTCGGCGACGCCACGGCGGGCACCGCCACGTCGAACAGCGGGTTGCTGTAGGGGCGCAGGTGCAGGCGGGCGTCCTGCAGGTTCCAGGTCTTGGTCTGGCTCGTCACCGGGTCGTCGGTGGTGAGGAGCTGCATGATGACGTCGAGCCCCTCTTCGAGCAGAGGACGGGTCTCGGTCGGGTCGAGGCCGAGCATCACCGCGTCGGTCGGGAGCGAGCCCGGCCCGAGGCCGAGCATGAAGCGCCCGCGGGTCATGTGGTCGAGCTGCACGGCACGCTCGGCGATCATGTAGGGGTTGTGGTACGCCACGGAGATCACGCCCGTGCCGAGCTTGATGTGCTTGGTGCGCTCGGCTGCCGCCGCGATGAAGATCTCCGGCGAGGCGATCATCTCGGTGCCGGCCGAGTGGTGTTCGCCGATCCAGGCCTCGTCCCATCCGAGCTGGTCGAGGTGTTGCACCAGTTGCAGATCGCGTTCGATCGCGAGCGTGGGGTTCTCCCCCGCTCGATGGAACGGAGCCATGAAGATCCCAAAGCGCAGACGGTCGGACATCTGATACCACCCCCAGTGGTTCGACGGACGGGCTCACCGTAGACCGACCCGCGCGGTCGTGTCGCTGCGGACCGACGTCATATCGTCGTTCGCGTGTGCGATCCTCAGCCGACGCGCCGGAACGACACCGACGACCCGCTCGTCGACTGTGCCACGGCGGCGACGTCGTCG
>JAUHYJ010000191.1 GCA_030425785.1 Acidimicrobiia bacterium
ACGGCCCGTGCGTCGGCGACCTCCTCGAGCGCGTCGAGCAGCCCCAGCAGGGTCGGATGATCGACGGCATTGCGTCGCTCGGGTCGGTCGAGCGTCACGACCGCGACGCCACCGTGGCCGGCACGCCCGTGCTCACCGACGTCGCCACCGGCACCGTCACCGTCGCCGTCGTGCCAGTCGACCCGTACCATGGCCGCCATCCTATGAACGCCGACGCTCCGCCTCCCGAGTCGACCGTCGACCCCGTGCGCGCCCGGCGCGCCCAGGTCGCACGCTGGACGCTGCTCGCCAACCGGGTCGGATACCTCGTCCTCGCCCTCGCCATGGCGCTGTTCGTGCTGGCGTTCCTGTTCGGCTTCACGGGCACGATGGCGGCGCTCGTGATCGGGTCGCTCGTCGTCTCGTTCGTCCTCCTGGCACCGAGCATCGTGCTCGGTTATGCCGTCAAGGCGGCCGAACGCGACGACGCCGAGCGCGGACTCTGAGCACCGCGACCGGCACGGCCGATCAGTCCGCCGGAGCACCCGGCCACACCCCGACGAATCCCCGGCCGGACGCTTTCGAACCGTCACCGGGGTCGGTTACCCTGGGGTAACCCATGAACGCCCCACGCCTCTCCGCGGACGAACGCCGCCAGCAGATCCTCGACGTCGCCATCGACCAGTTCGGTCGCGCCGGCTACTTCGGCACGTCGATGAACGACATCGCCGAGGCCGCCGGAGTCACCAAGCCCGTGCTCTACCAGCACTTCGACTCGAAGGCCGACCTGTACCGCGCCCTGCTCGACGAGGTCGGCGCCCGGATGCTCGACCTCATCGCGAAGGCGACCACCGAGGCGGCCGACGGCCGCGACCGCACCGAGCGGGGGTTCCGGGCCTACTTCCTGTGGGTGGCCGATCACCACCACGAGTTCACCCTGCTGTTCGGCAGCAGCGCCCGCCATGACGGCGAGTTCAGCGCCCAGCTGCGCCGGATCACCAACGACGCGGCCGAGGCGATCGCCGGGCTCATCGAGGTCGACATCGACTCCGAGCACCGCCACACGATCGCACACGGCCTCGTCGGTCTGGCCGAGGGCGTGAGCCGTCGCCTGGTCGCCGTCGGCGACGACTTCGACCCCGACGAGATCGCACGGGTGGTGAGCAACCTGGCGTGGGCCGGGCTGCGCGCCGCCGACCGCTGATCGCCCGGCGCACCACGTCGGTTTCAACTCAAGCTCGCCGTCGCGAGCGACGATGACATGTGTGATGATCACGTCACGTACCGCTCTCGTCGCCGCTGCGCTGGCGATCACCGTCGTTCCGGCGACGGCCGCGGCAGCTGCACCTGCCGACGAGGCACAGGTACGCGACGTCGCCAACGCCGCCGCCGAGACCGTCGCCGAGGAGCAGCAGCTGCTCGCCGACGTCGCCCCGGACGGACCCTTGGCCGGCGACAGCGACGCCCGAGCGCGGCTCCGCGTCGTCGACAGCCAGGGTGAGCTGCTCCTCGGCGAACTCGAAGGTCTCGGCGTCGACGTCTCCGACGCCGCCCGGGTCGCGCTCGCCCGCCTCCCCCAGCCCGGCACGATCCCGCCGCCGGGCGTCGTGTACGACGCCGCCTTCGCCGACCTCGTTCGCATGGCGGCGACACCCGCCGCCGTGCTCCCGGCCGAGCCGCAGGCCGACGGCCCGGCCCTCGGCCTGCTCGCCGTCGCCGCCGTCGCCCTGCTGGCGCTCGGCGCCGCAGCGCTCGGCAACACCCTGCGCCGCCGGGAGACCGACGACGACCTCGCCGCCATGGCCTGGAGCGACGGCCTGACCGGGCTCGCCAACCGCCGCCGTCTCGATCACGACGTCGCCTCGTTCGACATGAGCGACGAGCCGACGGCCGCGATCATGGTCGACATCGACCACTTCAAGTCGGTCAACGACTCGTTCGGCCACCAGCGTGGCGACGAGGTCATCTGCACCGTCGCCCAGGTACTCCTCGAGCACGTCCGGTTCGACGACGTGGTCTACCGCTACGGCGGCGAGGAGTTCTGCGTCCTGCTGCCCGGCGCCACGGCCAACGACGCCCGTGGCGTCGCGCAGCGGATCGTCGAAGCCGCACGCGAGATCGAGCTGCCCGATGGCTCGCACGTCACGGTGTCGGTCGGCGTCGCCTCCGGCGAGCAGATCGCGTCGGCGGCGGTCGAGTCCGCCGACCAGGCACTGCTGTCGGCCAAGGCCCACGGTCGCGACCGTGCGGTCGAGGCCTCCGAGGCCGCGGCCGAGCTCGTCCCGGCCTGAGCCGGGCAACCTCCGACCCGGCGACCCTCAGGCGCGCCGCGCGCGACGCAGCACCGGGCCGCGGTAGCCGTCGACGAAGCCGTGCTCGACGAGCAGGGCCGACAGCTCGGTGGTGACCGGCTCGCCATTGCACTTGCGCACCTCGACGGCCGCATCGCGGCCGCCGTGCACCAGGTCGGCCAGCGCGGCCACCCACGAACGGTCGTCGGTCGACCCGGGGAACGTGACCAGATGGTGACCGGCACGGTCGTACCAGACGAGTGGTTCGCCGCGATGGACGACGACGAGAGCCGACGCCGTGCGGGCAGGCCGACCGTCGGTCGGCGGCCAGGGCAACACCGCACCGAAGGGCTGCGCCGGGTCGGTCGCAGCCAGGACGACCGGGGGCGTGTCGTCGTCACGACCGAGCTCGTCGACGTCGCGTTCGGCCCGGAGCCGGTCGACGGCGCCCGGTAGCGCGAATTGCGCCGCGCCCAACCCCGCCACGAAGTAGCCGCGCCGGGTTCGGCCGCGCTCCTCGAGGATCTTCAGCACCGGATACACCGAGGCGTAGCCGCCGACGACGCCCTCGGCGAGCACCGCCTCGCGCGTGACCACGCCGTGGCGTTCGAGGAGCTGCAGGGCCTGCGCATGGGCGGCCTCGGTCGGCGTCGGGGCCGGCTCGAGCATCGGTGCGACGAGGCTCCAGCGCCCGGCGGCCGCCGGGGGACCCAGCCGGGTGAGCCTGGCCGGGCGCGCCCGCGCCCCGCCGCGGCGCCGCTTCGGCGGGGTGATGCCGCCGCCCGACAGCAGGCTGCGCACCGGCGCCAGCGAATCGTTCGTGACCTCGCCGGACCAGACGAGATCCCAGAGTGCGACGAGCAGTTCGGCGTCGGTGGCGTCGGGATCGGCGGCGCGCAGCGAGCCCCAGAAGCTCGCGCCGTGGTCGGCGAGATGGGCGCGCAACGCGTGGTGCAGCGGTTGGTCAGGCGCGTCGCCACGTTCCCATCCGGGCGCCAGGAGCGCGATCTGGTCGGCGAAGCACAGCCGGATGCGGCCGTCGCGACTGCCGATCGAGCCGGCACCGACCCAGAGCACCTCACCGGACGTACAGAGCTCGTCGAGCAATCCGCCGTGGTAGCCGTCGATGCGCCCGGGGAGCACGTCGCGTTCGAGGGCGGAGGCCACGAGCGGTGCCCCGGCCAGCTGCCCGATCGTCTCGACGACACCGTCGACGCCGCGCCGGGCACCGCGGCGCGCGGCGCCCACGCCGTGCCATGCGGGAAGGAACCGCGCCAGCGCGTCGGGTTCGACGGGCTCGACCTCGCGGCGTAGCACGGCGAGCGATCGCCGCCGCAGCTGCCGCAGCACGTCGACCTCGCACCACTCGCGCGACACCCCACCCGGTCGGAACTCACCGCGAACGAGGCGCTCGTCGGCGGCCAGGGCGGCGAGCGCGCCCTCGATCCGTTCGAGCGGCGCCCCGAACCGACGCGCGACGTCGACGGCCAGGAACGGGCCGTGCGTGCGGGCGAACCGGCCACAGAGGTGTTCGAGTGGGCGGGCGACCGGGTCGGTGAACGCGATCGGGAGGCCGATCGGGATCGAGCAGCCGAACGCATCTCGGTAGAGCGCGGCGTCCTCGGCGGCGACGAAGCGCGGCCCGTCGCCGACCCCGATCTCGATCGCCCGCTTCTCGGCGAGCAGCACCTCGAGCCAGGCGACGGCGTCGCCCTCGCACCGGGCGTCGACCTCGATCGCGGACAGGTCGCCGACCCGGCGCAGCACGTCGTGCAGCTCGTCGGGCGAGCGGGCCCTGCGACCGTCGGCGAGGCACTGCAGCTCGAGCTCGACGTCGGCGAGCACGCCCGGGTCGAGCAGTTCGCGCAGCTCTTCGGCACCGAGCAGCTCGCGGAGCAGGTCGCGGTCGAGTGCGAGCGCCGCGGCGCGCCGCTCGGCGAGCGGGGCGTCGCCCTCGTACATGTACTGGGCGATCCAGTTGAACAGCAGACTCGACGCCATCGGGCTCGACTGAGCGGTGTCGACCGGCACGAGCCGGACGTCGCGCCGGTGCACCTGGGCCAAGACCTCCTTCAGTGCCGGAAGGTCGAACACGTCCTGCACGCACTCGCGCGAGGTCTCGAGCAAGATCGGGAACGTCGGGTACTTGGCGGCCACTGCGAGCAGATCGGCGGCACGCTGACGCTGCTGCCACAGCGGGGTGCGCCGGTCGGGGCGCCGGCGTGGCAGCAGCAGGGCACGCCCGGCGCATTCGCGGAAGCGGGCCGAGAACAGCGACGTCTGCGGCAGCGCGCCCATCACGAGCTCGTCGATGTCGTCGGGGTCGATCCGGAACACGTCGAGGTCGATGTCGTCGGCGGCCTCGGGGAGGCGGATCACGATGCCGTCATCACCCCACATCGTCTCGACCGGCAGATCGAACCGCTCGATCATCCGCTGCTCGATCGCCATCGCCCACGGTGCGTGGACGGGCGTGCCGAACGGACTGAGCACGCACACCCGCCAATCGCCGATCTCGTCACGGAACCGCTCGACGACGATGGTGCGATCGTCGGGGACCACCCCGGTCGCCGCCGACTGCTCGGCGAGGTACTGCACGACGTTGCGTGCTGCCAGCTCGTCGAGGGCGTACCGGTCGCGGAGGTGCTCGATCGCTTCGCCGTCGGGCAGATCACGCACCTCGCGCACGAACGCACCCAGCGCACGGCCGAGCTCGAGCGGTCGGCCGGGGCGGTCGCCGTGCCAGAACGGCATCTTGCCCGGTTCGCCGGGGGCGGGCGTGACGGTGACCCGCTCGAACGAGATGTCCTCGATGCGCCAGGTGGACGCGCCGAGCAGGAAGGTCTCGCCGGGCCGACTCTCGTAGACCATCTCCTCGTCGAGCTCGCCGACACGGGTGCCGTCCGGCAGGAACACCCCGAACAGCCCGCGGTCGGGGATGGTGCCGCCACTCGTGACCGCCAGGCGCTTCGAGCCGTCGCGGGCGCGCACGACGTCGTTGACGCGATCCCACACGATGCGCGGCCGCAGTTCGGAGAACTCCTCGCTCGGATAGCGCCCGGCGAGGAGGTCGAGCACGTTGTGGAACAGGTCGTCGGTGAGGTCGTGGAAGTTGGCCGATCGACGGACCAGCGTGGCGAGATCGGCCAGCGGCACCTCGGTGAGGGCGGCCGCGTGGGCGACGATCTGCTGGGCCAGCACGTCGAGCGGGTTGCGCAGGTACCGCGACGACTCGATGTCGCCGTCGATCATCCGCCGGGTGACCACCGCGGCTTCGATGAGATCGCTGCGGTGCTTGGGGAAGATCGTGCCCTTGCTCGGCTCGCCGACCTGGTGCCCGGCACGGCCGATGCGCTGCAGGCCACGCGAGACGGCGCCGGGCGATTCGATCTGGACGACGAGGTCGACCGCGCCCATGTCGATGCCGAGCTCGAGCGACGAGGTGGCCACGATCGCCCGCAGCTCGCCACGCTTGAGACGGTCTTCGATGACGACCCGCTGCTCGCGGGCGAGCGATCCGTGGTGTGCCATCACGAGTTCCGGCCCGGCGTCGGCGTGGGCCTGCGACACCGGGTCGGCATCGCGTTCGAGCGACTCCTCGTACAGCTCGTTGAGCTTGGCGGCGAGGCGCTCGGCGGCGCGGCGCGCGTTGCAGAAGATGATCGTCGAGCGGTGCTGGAGGATGAGGTCGAGCACCCGCGGATAGATGCTCGGCCAGATGCTCGAACGGCGTTCGCCGCCGCCGGGCTGGCCCATCGGCGCCGCGTCGTCGCCCGGCTGGGCCATGTCGTCCACGGGCACGATGACCTCGATGTCGAGCGGCTTGCGGATCCCGGCGTCGACGATCTGCACCGGCCGCGCCTGGCCGCCGTGGTCGTCGGTGCCGTCGTAGCCGCCGAGGAAGCGGGCGGTCTCCTCGAGCGGCTTCTGGGTCGCGGACAGACCGATCCGCTGCGGCGGGCGGTCGGTGACCTCCTCGAGCCGTTCGAGGGTGAGCGCGAGGTGGGCGCCGCGCTTGGTGGTGGCCATGGCGTGGATCTCGTCGATGATGACGGTCTCGACGCCCTGGAGCGTCTCGGCGGCCGACGACGTGAGCATGAGGTACAGCGACTCGGGTGTCGTGATCAGGAGGTCGGGCGGGCGACGGATCAGCTTCTGGCGCTCGTTCGACGGGGTGTCGCCGGTGCGCATCGCGACCGACGGCGCCGTGAACGCCTCGCCGAGACGCTCGGCGGCGAGCCCGATGCCGGTGAGCGGTGCGCGGAGGTTCTTCTCGACGTCGAACGCGAGGGCGCGCAGCGGTGAGATGTACAGGACACGGGTGCGGTGCGTGCGGTCGTCCGGTGGCGGCGACGTGACGAGCCGATCGATCGAGGCCAGGAACGCCGTGAGCGTCTTGCCCGACCCCGTGGGGGCACAGATCAGCGTGTGTCGCCCGGCGGCGATGTGGGGCCAACCCTGGACCTGCGGCGCCGTCGGCTCGGGGAACGAGGTCGCGAACCAGGCCCGCACGGCGGGCGAGAACGCATCGAGCACGGGATGATCGGCGATTCCTCGAATCTATCGACGGGGTGTCACACGACCGCTCGGCCGGCGCCGACCTCAGGGCTGATCGGTGACGGTGGCCGCGGGCGATGTCGACGCGTCGACGGCATCACTGCCGCCGCCCTTGCCACGACCGTTCCCCGGACCGTTGCGGCCGGACGTCTCTGCGCCGT
>JAUHYJ010000192.1 GCA_030425785.1 Acidimicrobiia bacterium
CTGGCCGACGCGGCGGCAGCACTCGACGAGCTGCAGCTGCCCGCGGAGCTGCGCACGACCGTGCGGAACTACTTCGACGGCCTGGCCGAGGGTGGCTGACATGACCCGGCCCTTCGACCCGCGCGAACTTCCCGATGACGAACCGGCACCCGGCATGGACACGTCCTCGATCCACCCCACGAACGACCTGACGGAGACCTCGATGAGCGACCCCCGACCACCCACGTTCGACGACGTGCAGGCCCGCTACTCGTCGCTGGCCGCCGCCATCGACCAGCAGATCCGACGCCGCATCGTCGGCCAGGACGAGGTCGTCGGCGAGTTGCTCATCAGCCTGGCCGCCGGTGGACACGTTCTGCTCGAGGGTGTGCCCGGGCTCGGCAAGACCGAGCTGCTGAAGGCGCTCGCCGATGCGATCCGGGCGTCGTTCTCGCGCATCCAGTTCACACCCGACCTCATGCCGGCCGACGTGGTCGGCACGCAGGTGATCTCGTCGGTCGCCGAGGGGGTGCGGTCGTTCGAGTTCCGAGAAGGACCCGTGTTCGCCAACCTCGTCCTGGCCGACGAGATCAATCGGGCGACACCGAAGACACAATCGGCGCTGCTCGAGGCGATGCAGGAGCGCCAGGTCACCGTCGCGGGCGAGACCCGCGCGCTGCCCGCCCCGTTCATGGTGCTGGCGACACAGAACCCGATCGAGCTCGAGGGGACCTATCCACTTCCCGAGGCGCAGCTCGACCGGTTCATGTCGAAGATCGTCGTCGACGCGCCGTCGGCGGGGCTGTTGGCCGAGATCCTCGCCCGGACGACCGGTGGCGGGTCGGACGCCGTCGAGCCGGTGTGCACGCCCGAGCACCTCGTCTGGATGCACACGGTGACCCGGCAGGTGAACATCGCCCGGCCCATGCTCGACTACGCCGCCGCACTGGTCACCGCGACCCACCCGGGCTCGCCCGACGCGCCCGAGCCGATCCGTCGCTACGTCCGCGCCGGCGCCTCGCCACGGGGCGGTCAGGCGATCGTGCTCGCGGCGAAGGTACGAGCGCTGCTCGCCGGCCGTCCGTTCGTGTCCGGCGCCGACATCGTGGCGGCGGTGCGTCCCTCGCTGCGTCATCGCGTCCTGCTCGGCTACGAAGCGACCGCCGACGGTGTCGATGCCGACCAGCTGCTCGAGGTCGTGATCGAACGCACCGTCGAGCCCGGCCAGGGCCGGCGCGGCATCGCCTGAGGGGCACGATGCTGTCGACCGCCGCCCTCGCTCGTCTCGAACGGCTCCAGTTGGTGACGGCGCGCCGCCTCGCGGGCGACATCGCCGGCGAGCATCGGTCGACCCGGCACGGCAGCAGCCTCGATTTCGCCGACTTCCGCGAGTACGTGCCGGGCGACGACAGCCGCCGCATCGACCTGCACCAGCTCGCCCGGCTCGACGTGCTTCGGGTCAAGGTCTACGAGGGCATCGACGACCTGACCGTGCGGATGATCCTCGACGCGTCGGGCTCGATGGCATTCCACGCCAAGTTCACGGCCGCGACCGACGTCGTCGGCGGCATCGCCGCGGTGGCGCTGGCGAACGGCGATGCGATGTCGCTGACGACGCTGCCCGACGCAGCCCCACCACGCCGGTTCCGCGGGCGTGACGGCGTCCGGGCGTTGGTCGACCATCTCGCTCGGATCGAACCGGGCGGCCCGTCGCCCTTCGTCGACACGGCGCGCGCCGTGCTGTCGCAGCGCGGCCCGGCCGGCATGGTGGTCGTCGTCAGCGATCTCCTCGCGCCCGAGTGGCGTGAGGCGATCTCGACGCTGCCGATGCGTGGCGCCGACGTGCTCGTCGTCCACGTCATGGCCGACGAGGAGGCCCGCCCCGAGCTGGTCGGTGACCTCGCCCTCGTCGACAGCGAGACCGGCCAGCGGGTGCCGGTGAGCCTCACCCCCGAACGCCTCCAGCAGTACCGCGAGCGACACGCGGCCTGGCGCGACGAGGTGCGATCGCGCGTGCTCCAGGTGGGCGGCCGTTACCTGCCGGTCCACACCGGTGACGACGTCGAGGACCTGCTCGTCCGTTCCTGGCGGCGGATCGGCGTGGTGCGATGACCCTGCTGGCCCCGCTCGGCCTGCTCGCCGGCCTGCTCGCGATCCCGGTGGTCGCGATGCACGTCCTGCGACCGCACCGGGAGCGGACCCCGGTGACGTCGACCTACCTGTGGCGTGAGGCGCAGGAGCCGGTCGCCGCCGTGCAGCCCTGGCAGCGACTCCGGTGGTCGTGGCCGCTCGTGCTGCAGCTGTTGCTCGTGGCGATGCTGGCGTTCGCCCTCGCGCGCCCCGCCTGGCCGGTCACCACGTCACTCGCCGACCACACCGTGTTCATCGTCGACGCGTCGGCGTCGATGTCGGCCACCGACGAGCGACCCGACCGACTCGAGGCGGCCAAGGATCGTGTCCGCGAGCTGTGGGACGAGCTGCCCGACGGTGCGATCGCCAGCCTCGTCGTCGCCGACGCGACCCCGAGCGTCGTCGTCGCCGAGACGTCCGACCGGGGTGCGTTCGAGCGTGAGCTCGATCGCATCCGACCGACCAGCGGCGTGGCCGACTTCGACGCCGCGTTCACGCTCGCCGAGTCGCTGGTCGTCCCCGACCGCCCGACCGGCTGGGTACTGGTCGGTGACGGTGGCCTGAGCGACGACGAGCAGCGATTGGCGCCGCCGGGCATGCAGTTCGAGGCCGTCGGCGATGGGGACGTCAACCGGGCGATCACGGCGCTGTCGGTCACGGCGCTCGACGGCGAGCTCGCCGCCGTCGTCACGGTCGCGAACACCGGCGGCCCGGTGGCCGCTCCGGTCGTGCGCGTCGACGTCGACGGCGTCACGGTCGACCGGCGCGAGCTCGAACTGTTCCCGGGTGAGGTGGCCGAGTTCGAGGTCGCGATCCCGCCGGGCTCGCGCATCGAGGCCTTCCTGGACGGCGACGATCTGCAGCTCGTCGACAACGCGCGCGCCGCGCTCGCCCCGTTGGCCGACGACGTCCAGGTCCGGATCGAGTCGGACGGCCCGTCGTTCTTCGTGCGCGAGGCGCTCGAGGCGATGGGCGTCGACGTGGTCGCCACGGCCGCCGACGACGTCGACCTGGTCATCTACGACGGCGTCGACGTGCCGGCCGACCCGACGGTGCCGTTCATCTCGATCAGCGCGCCGACACCGCCGCTCGGGCTCACGGTCGCCGGCACCGTCGAGCGTCCGATCCCGACATTCGTGGCCGACGATGCGCTGCTCGACGGCGTCGACATCACCCGGACCGCGATCGCCCAGGCCCAGTCGTTGCAGGTCGACGCGGGCGAGGTCCTGATCGGCAGCGCGGAGGGTGAACCGCTGGTGGTGGCGGGACGCTCCGGCGACGTGCGGTGGTACCACGTCGCGTTCCGGCTCGAGGAGTCGAACCTGCCGGTGTCGGTCGCCTACCCGATCCTGTTCACGCGGATGGTGACCGGTCTCACGATCGCCGACGACGTGCCGGCGACCGTCGAGACCGGCAACCGGCTCCCGAGTCGCGCTGTCGCCTCGACCGTCACCAGCCCCCGAGGCATCTCGTACGACGTGGCGGCGGGCGGCCGGATGCCGGTGATCGACCGGACCGGCTTCTGGACGGTCGAGGACGCCGACGGCGGCTTCCAGCCCGTCGCCGCCGTGTACCCCGCGGGCGAGATGGACCTGGCGGTGCCCGACGCGCTCGAGTTCGTGCCGCCGCCCGCCGAGACGGCCGCGGGCCCGGAGCTGTCCGAGACGCTCCGCAGCATGCTGCCGTGGGTGATCGCCGCTGCGCTCGCCGTGCTCGTGGTCGAGACCCTCGTGAGCCGTCGGACGATCGGCGTGCCGCGCTGGCAGCGGCGCGGGGCCGCAGCGCTGCGCGGCGCGATCGGGCTCGCGCTCGTGTTCGCCCTGCTCGACGTCGGCATCACGCGGGCCGACGACCAGGTGCGGGCCGTCCTCGTCGTCGACCGCTCCGACTCGTTGCGCGCCGACGGTCGCGCCGAGGTCGACCGCCTCGTCGCCGAGGTGCTGTCCGGTGCCGGCAGCGGACAGGTCGCGATCGTCGAGATCGGGCGCAGTGCACAGGTGACCGCGCCCTTCGGCAGTGGCGACGACATCACCCGCGACGACCCCGACCCCGACGGCACCGATCTCGTGCGCGGGCTGCGACTGGCCTCGTCGCTGCTCGACGGGTCGTCGCGGGAACGCATCGTCGTCGTGTCCGACGGACGCGACACGACGGGCGGTCTCAACGACGAGCTCGCCCGGCTCGCCGAGATCGGCCTGCCGTTCGACGCCATCCCGGTCTCGCCCGCGTCGGTGGCCGACGTCGCTGTCGTCGCGGTCTCGGCGCCGAGCACCGTGTCGGAGGACGAGACGTTCCGGGTGACGGCCGACGTGGTCGCCACCGAACCCACGGCCGTGGCGGTCGAACTCGTCCGTAACGACGTGGTCGAGCAGCGCCGCGACGTCGACCTCGTGGCGGGCGACAACGAGGTCGCGTTCGAGGTGACGAGCGCCGGTGCCCGGCTCGACCGCTTCGAGGTCCGCATCGCCGACGCGATCGACGCCGTGCCGCAGAACGACGCCGCCCAGACGGCCGTCTCGACCGAGGGTCCGCCGAGGGTGCTGGTGCTCGACGGTGACGGCGACGGAGCCAGGATCGTCGCGGCGCTCACCGACCGAGCGATCGAGACGGTGCAGCGCCCCGTGGCCGAGTTCCCGCCCGCCGACGAGCTGAACGCGTACACGTCGATCGTGCTCGTCGACACCGACATCGCCGAGCTCGGCGCCGAACGGGTGACCGCACTCGACGGATTCGTCCGTGACCGCGGCGGCGGCCTCGTCGTGGTCGGCGGCACCGACTCGTACGCGCTGGGCGGATACGCCGACACGGCGTTCGAAGACCTCCTGCCGGTCGAGAGCCGCGCCGAGGACCCGACCCGCAAGGCGAGCGTGGCCGAGGTGTTGCTCATCGACGCGAGCGAGTCGATGGGGGCATGTCACTGCGCCCCGGTCGAGGGCAGCGACGATCCGTTCGCCGGCGAGATGATCGACGGCGGCGTGAACAAGACCGACATCTCCCGCGCGGCCGCCGCCCGCGCCGCAGCGGCGCTGTCGGACACCGATCAGCTCGGGGTCCTCGCGTTCAACGGCAGCACCGACTGGGTCGTGCCGATCCAGGACGTGGGCTCGCTCGGCGACGTCGAGGACCAGCTCGCATCGCTGCGGCCGTTCGGCGAGACGCACATCCGCCAGGGGATGGAGGAGGCCGCCGACGGCCTGCGCGTGTCCGATCGCGAGCTGAAGCACATCATCTTGTTCAGCGACGGCTTCACCCCCGAGCTCGTCGACCCCGAGTTCATGGGCGGCGGCCCCCAGCCCACCGAGCATCTCGCCGAGTACGCCGAGGAGCTCGCCGCCGAGGGCATCACCGTCTCGGTCGTCGCGACCGGCGAGGGTGCCGCGCCCCTGCTCGAGGACATCGCGATTCGCGGCGGCGGCCGGTTCTACCCCGGGCGCGACCTCGAGGAGATCCCGGAGATCTTCGTCGAGGAGGCCCGCATCGCGTCGCGGAGCTTCATCAACGAGGGCGTCTTCCCGCCGACCGTCACGTCGACCGCCGCGCCGGTGCGGACACTCGCCGAGGCGCCGCCGGTCGTCGGCTACGTCGCCACCACGCCGAAGCCGACGACCGACGTCATGCTCCAGGTCGGTGAGTTCGCCGACCCGCTGCTGGCCTCGTGGCGGGTCGGTCTCGGCCGGGTCACCACGTGGGCGAGCGACGCCGGCGACCGCTGGGCCGCCGACTGGGCGGGCTGGGAGGGCTGGGCCGACTTCTGGTCGAACGTGGTGCGCGACACCTTCCCGCTCGAGGGGGCCGACGGGCACGAGCTGCGGACGCGCTTCGACGGCGAGACGCTGCGGCTCGACCTCGCGAGCGACGCGCCGTGGCCGGCGGGCACGCGACCGATCGCGACCGTGTCGAATCCCGACGGGACGACGGTCGACGTCGAGCTGCAGCGGGTTGACGAGGCCCACTTCAGCGCGGTCGTGCCGGCGTCGTCCACCGGCAGCTACGCCGTGGCCGTCGGCTCGGCCCAGGACGGTGATGCCGACGCGTCGGCCCCGATCGCATCGTCGGTCGCCAGCCGTTCCTACCCGATCGAGTACCGCCCGCCGACCGGACCGGCCCCGGACCTCGCCGCGATGTCACAGGCGACCGGTGGCCGTGGCGTGATCACGGCGGCGCAGGTGTTCGATCCGGACGACCTGGCGAGTGGGAGCTCGACGTGGCGTCCGCAGCGCTGGCTGCTGTGGTTCGCGGCCGTGGCCTGGCCGATCGAGATCGCGCTGCGGCGAGTCCAGTTCTCGTTGCTGCGCGACGAGATCCGGGCCCGCCGCGAACACGGCCCGCGAACCAGGCGAGCAGCGCCCCCGTCGCCGTGGTCGCCGCCCCCCACCACACCAGGGTGACGAGCGGACGGTCGCGCACGGTGATGCGGGCGGCCGACAGGTCGTCCTCGAGCACGGACATCACGACGATCGTGTCGCCGAACCAGCGATGCTCGAACGCCGCCTCCGCGGTCGGCAGCCGCTGGTCGTCGTAGGCCCGGAGTTCGGGCCGGAACCGGTGATCGGTGCCGTCGAGCGTCACGTCCGCGCGCACGAACTCGTAGCGGTCGGCCGCGCCCGACGAGAGGTCGTTGAGCGTCACGGTGGCATCGGTGCCGCGCGCGGTGTCGCCGACCGGCACGACGACCGACGTGTCGGTGCCGAGCGCGGTGCCGGCTGCGCCTGCGAGCAGGAGCGCGACGCCGGCGTGTGACAGCGCCACGCCGGTGCGCCGCCCCGACCGGGGCTCGACGCCGGCGGCGAGCTCCGCCCCGGTCGATGCGAGCGCCGCCGCGAGCACAATCGACCCGGTGATCGACCGCCCGGCATCGAGCCGGA
>JAUHYJ010000193.1 GCA_030425785.1 Acidimicrobiia bacterium
CGGGCGTGACCGGCGGGATCTGGCAGGCCACCGGGCCCGCCATCACCGGCGGTGGCAGCGGCACGCTCAACGGCGCATGGGACGGCGACGGGGTCACGGAGCTCGCCACCGGACTGATCCCCGACGACGCGCTGCACACCTACACCGTGACCCGGACGGTCCAGGTCGCGGCATCCGTCACCGACGAGATGCTCGACTGCGAGGCGCAGACCGAGGGATCGGGCCTGTGGAACACGGCCACGGTCAGCAACGGCGTCGGCGGCAACTCCGACGACGCGTGCGCGGTCATCGACCGGCCGGGCGTCACGATCACCAAGACCGAGACGGGCACCAGCCAGGCCGCCGACGGCACGTGGCAGATCACCTACGACGTGGTCGTCGCCAATGCGTCGAGTGACCTCGCCGCGGTCTACACCCTCGATGACACCCTCGCGTTCGGCGGTGACATCGTGATCGTGGATGCCTCGTGGACCGGCCCGACCAGTGGCGACCTCGCCGGGCCCGACTGGTCGGCTACCCTGGCCGCCGACCGCCTGCTCGCCCCCGACGGCGAGGAGACCTACACGGTGACGGCGCACGCGACCGTCCCGGCCTCGGCCTTCGCCGGCGACACGCTGATGTGCCAAGAGGGCGAGGAGCCGAGTGCCGGCGGGTTCCTCAACCGCGCGACCGTGACCGCGAACGGAGAGGATGCCTCGGCGCACGACTGCTCGGAGCCGGCGCTGCCGACGATCCAGAAGCAGGGCGTCTCGGCGTCGCAGGACCCCGAAGACCCGTCGCAGTGGGCGGTCTCGTACGAGCTGACGGTGGAGTCGGGCGGCTACGACACGGTGTACTCGCTGAGCGATACTCCGCAGTTCGCTCCGGGCATCACCGTGCTGGGCGGAGTGGCGCAGCGCACCGACACCGCAGACGGGGTGCCGATCGACATCGAGCCGGGGGTGGACTTCGTCACCGACGTTCCGCTCGCAGCGGATGCCGTCGGCGAGAACGCGCACGTCTACACCGTGGTGTGGACGGTCGACATCTCGGACACGTTCGACCCCGACCTGGGACAGTGCCAGGGCGAGGGCACCGGGTTCTTCAACGTGGCGACGCTCACCACCGGCGAGATCCCGGTGAACGCGGAGGACTGCATCCCGGTCGACGAGCGGGTCTACCCGACCCCCACGAAGACCGTCGTCTCGACCACGCAGGACCCCGACACCGGTGAGTGGATCATCGAGTACGACCTGACGGTGACGCTCCCCGCCGAAGGCCCCGAGAACCCGAAGGGCCTGTCGGCCGAGTACGACCTCACCGACGAACTGCAGTTCGGTGGCGACATCGAGATCGTCCAGGCCACCTGGAGCGGCCAGGGCACGACCGACGAGCCGTTCGCGGCCGACGGCACGGCCGTGCTCGCCACCGACGCCGCGATCGGCGCCGGCGAGACCCACACCTACACGGTCGTGGTCGTCGCCGAGGTCACCGCGGCGGCGATCGAGGCCGGCACCATCGCGTGCTACCCCGATGCCGAAGACCCGTCGGGCGGGTTCCTGAACGCGGCCGAGCTGAGCTCGGGCGGGCAGCAGACCGAGGTGGATGCCTGCTCCGAGCCGGCATTCCCCGAGATCGACAAGGTCGGCGGCACCACCGTCGACAACGGCGACGGCTCGTGGGACATCTCGTACCTGGTGACGGTCTCGTACCCCGAGGGCGTGGACCCGCTGCCCGACACGGTGACCTACGACCTCACCGACGTGCCGGCGCTCCCGGCCGGGGTCGAGCTGCAGGGCGAGTGGGCGGCGGCGGCCGCCGACGGCGACACGCCGACGCCGACGAACCCGACGTGGAACGGCGAGGGCACCTGGCTCGTGGTCGACGGCGGCGCGCTGACGCCCGAGAACGGGGTGCACACCTACGAGCTCTCGGCGACCGTCGAGGTGACGGAGGCACCGGCGGGCCCGCCCGAGGTCTGCGAGGACACCGACGCCACCGGCATCCTGATCGTCAACGTCGGCACCGTCACCTCGGGTGACTATGTCGCCGACGACGACGGCTGCCAGGTCGTGCACTTCGACGATGTGAGCATCGAGAAGACGTCCGCGCTGCCGGAGGGCCAGGAGTGGGTGGAGCCGGGCGACGTGTTCGACTACGTGCTCACCGTCACCAACCACGGCACGCGGGCTGCGACGAACGTGCAGGTCACCGACGACGACCTGAACGAGCGTCTCGAGATCCTCGGGCTCACCGTCGATCCGGGGGCGCTGATCTGGGGCCCCGCGCCCGGCTACACCGGCAACGACGTCGACCTGACCATCGACGAGCTGCCGGTCGGCGGCGAGGCCGTCATCACGGTGACGGTCGAGCTGCTGGAGGGCGACGGTGCGCAGAACATCGGGTTCGTCGAACCCGGTGGGGAGGTGCCGACTCCCGCGACGCCGCTCGACGAGCTCACCAATACCGCCTGTGTCTCGGCCGACGTCGACAGCGTCGCCTCGAACGACTGCGATGACCACGAGATCCCCGTGCACGAGATCACGGCGGTCGTGTGGACGACGTGTCAGAGCGATGCCGGGGTGCTGGGCTGGTCGGTGACGAAGTCCGCCGCGATGGTGGACGAGCCGATCGACCTGAGCTGGGTGCCGGAGAACGCCCTGCCGACGACCGATCCGGCGAGCGTCGAGATCACCGAGCCCGGCGGCGCGGCGAACTGGACCCAGACCGAGGTCTGGCCCGGCAGCGCCTTCACACCGGCGGGCATCGCGATCGACTACCCGGGCTGGCGTGCGATCGAGATCACCGACGTCGTGCCCGGATCGGTGCCGCTGCAGTACTACCTGCCGGGCACCGACCAGGTGATGACCCCCGAGGAGCAGGCGCAGTACGTGTTCAACGGGCTCATCGTCGACCCCAGTGAGATCGACTTCGCGTGGCGAGGCGACAGCACGGTGACCTTCACGGTGAACCCGTCGCTCATGTTCACCGTGGCGTACCCCGAGCCGACCGCGGAGTGCTTCACGGCACGCCACACCGAGGTGCAGATCGAGAAGACGGCGAGTGTCGACAACACCGCGCCGGGCAGCTCGTTCGTCTACACCCTCGACGTCGCGAATGTGAGCGACGACGCGGCGGCCGAGAACGTGGTGGTCACCGACGAGATCCCCGCCGACATCCGCATCACCGACGTGCAGTGGATCGGCGAGGGCGACGTCACAGCGTTCCCGAACTGGCAGACCTGCGAGGTCAGCGGTGCGAGCGCCGCGGGCTACGGCGGCACGCTCGAGTGCGTGCTGTTCGGGGTGCTGCAGCCGGTCGACGCCGGCCACGGTCCGTCCTCGGCGCCCACGATCACCCTCGCGGCGCAGGTGAGTCCGGATGCCGCATCCCGGGCGATCACGAACGTCGCGGTCGTGGACTACGCCACGTTCGGTGACCCGACCGACACCGGCCGGGACAGCGACGACGCGACGATCCGCGTTGCGGCGCTGCCGGTCACCGGCGGTCAGCTGGCCATCCCGCTGGTGGTGTTCGCGGCGATCGCGCTGCTGGGTGGGGCGGGGATGCTCCTGATCGCCCGGCGTCGACGGGGGGAGCCCGCCGCGTCGCTGTAGAACGACCACCCGGGTTCCGTCGCCCCCCACGCACGGCGGAGCCCGGGTTCGGGGGTCGACCTCGCGCTGTGCGCGACACCCCCGGCTCGGGCGCACACGTGATGTCCGTACACGACGTGTGCGCTCGAGCATCCGTGTGCGCTCGGCTGTGGGGGTCAGGCGGTGGCGAGGCCGAGAGGGTGGTCGCCGGTCATGCCCGGCAGGATCGCGAACGCGGCCGTGGCGGTCGGCGTCGAGAAGGCCATGAGGTCGTCGGTCTCGTCGAGGCGCAGCTGCGTGCGCGAGAATGTCGTCACATCGCGCTGGTAGCTGATGAACAGATGCCCGTGGTCGTCGGCCGACGCGCGGTAGTTGTAGCTGCGGCGCAGCATCAGGTCGCTCCCGGTGAACGAGGGATGCGCGGCGCGCGCGTGCGCATGCGTCGGGATCAGCGGCTGCCCCTCGGGGGTCTTCGCCAGCAGGTCGACATCGTCGCCGCGCGTGCCCCCCGACAGCGGTGAGCCGTCGGTGCGGTGTCGCCCTATGATGGCATCCTGCCGGTCGGGCGCCAGCGCGCCGAAGCCGGCAGTGTCGAGGCGGAAGCGACGAATGACGCAGATCGTCCCGCCCGCCAGCGGGCCCTCGGCGATCCACACGTTCGCGTCGAGTTCGGCGTCGCCGCGCGGCACGATGATGCCGTCGTAGTAGCCGAACGGATTGCGGCTGACGTCGCCGTCGCGCATGCCGAGGTAGCCGAAGTCGGACCAGCGGGTTCGGAACCCGGCGACCGCGGCCTGCAGGTGGGTCATCACCGGTTCGAGGACGACCGGGTCGGTCGCGTTGACGCTGAGGAGGATGTCGCCGCCGCGGCGATCCGGGTCGAGGTCGTCGTCGCCGGCGAACACCGGGAGGGCGACGGCGCCCGCGAGGGTGGGGTCGAGGTCGGCGAGTGGCCGCGCACCCAGGCCGACCGTGACGGTGAGATCCCCGGGGCCGTCCGGAGTCACGGCGAGGTCGGGGGCTGCGGCGTCGGTCACGGTGCGGATCGCGGCGCTGAGGGCGGTCAGGGATGCCGCGGTGGAGGTCCTGTCGATGTCGCCCACCACCACCAGGCAGTGCTGCTGGGGGAGTGCCGGCCGCGCGATGCCCGCCTGGTGCTCACCCACCGCGGGCACCGGCGCCCCCTGGTCGGGGCTGCGTGAGGGGTCGGGGCTGCGTGAGGCGTCGGGGCTGCGTGAGGTGACCGCCGCGGTGCCGGCCGCGCCGACCGCCGCTCCGGCGAGCACCCCGACCCCCGTGCCGAACAGCAGGGAGCGGCGGCTGAGGCCGGTGCGCTCGCGCCCGGCGGCGGGTTCGTCGTCGTGCGGCTCAGTCATCCGCGTCCTCCGGCAGCTCGAGGGACGGCGCCGGCTCATCGGGCATGTCCACCGTCACCCAGCCATCGGACAGGCGGACTTCGGCGCGTCGCATGAGGCCGTCGCTGTCGAGCCACAGGCGCAGCGGCGAGGTGTCGGCGGTGATCGGCGGGTCGTCGGCGTCCACCGGCTCGTCACTGGGGGGTGCCGCGAACACCGCGACCGGGGTGCCGTCGATGTCGTCGTCGCGCAGCCACATCGCGCCGGTCTGCTGCACCAGCAGCGGGTTGTCGGGTCGGTCCGACCCGAGCGAACCGATCGTGAGCAGCAGGGCGTCGAGTGCGGATGCCTCGGCATCGAGCGCGCGCGAGGTCCACGCCGCGTCGTCGAACGGCGGGATCGGAAGCGTCGGGTACCCCGCGGCGTCCGGGGGCTGCGGGATGATGCCGGCGGTCGTCGGCGTCCACAGCAGGGCATCGTCTCCGCTGTCCGTGCGCGCCTGCGCGTAGCCGGCCTGTGCGACGAAGTCAATCCATCCCGCCAGCGCCACGTCGGTGCCCGAGGTGCGCACCGTGGTGGAGAACGCGCGGCTGCCGGCATCGAAGTTCAGAAACCGGGTGATCGCGAGCAGCTGCGACTCCGCGGTCGTCACCGGCCGCGGAGTCGGCTCGGCACTGTCGGGCTCGCCGGCCGCGCAGGCGGTGAGGGCCAGGAGCCCCGCGAGCAGGCCGATCACCAGGGTCCGCACGCGGTGCGGGGCGCGCCCCGCGGCCGTCCTCATCGCGCCGTTCCCGACAGGTCGGCCAGCAGCGTGGACTCGGGCACCGGCAGCGCCGCGACATCCGGCAGATCGACGGTCGCCGGCAGCGGCGTGTCGTCGCCGTCGTCGGGCAGGTTCGGCTGCGGGGGCGGAGCTGTCACCCGCAGAAAGCTCACGCCCGGTGGCGCTTCGGGGCCGGCGAGGTCGGCGGTCGACGCCTGTGGCGCCGCGACGCCCTCGCAGGCCGCCTCGAGCTGCGCACCGAGCTGCGCGGGCACGGTGTCCGCGACATCCGCGCAGTTCCCGCGGGCGGGGGTGCGCTCGGCCGACGTGTTCGCGATGGTGACCGCGCCGGGGTCGAAGACGTTCCCCAAGAAGGTGTTGTCGGCACTGGGCAGGTCCTCGGTATGCGTGAGCACGACACCGGCGCGCGGGTTCCCGGTGAGCAGGTTCCGCTCGATGAGGTTCTCCTGCGCGCCGCTCAGCCCGATGCCGATCGCGAAGCCGCCCTCGGCCTGCGAGGGCGAGTCGGCCTCGGTGTTGTCGATCACCACGTTGCCCACGACCTGGTTCGCGCGCTGCGGCAGGAACGCCTCCTGATAGCTCGACAGCAGCGTCATGCCGACCCGGTTGCCCGAGAACCGGTTGCCGACGACCACGACCGAGTCGCTCGCGTTGGCGTTCTCGAAGCCGACGGCGTTGCGCTCGGCCACGTTGCCGGTGACGAGGATGTCGCAGTCGACGCACTGGCCGACATAGAACCCGCTGTCGGCCGATCCTGACGCGTAGGAGTCGCGGATCACGCCGTGCTGCGCGTTGAACGCGTAGATGCCGTACAGGCCGTTGTTCGACGCGGTGACGTGGTCGACGCGGAAGCGCTGGAGTGGCGGATTCTCCTCGGGATCCCACGGCTCGTAGCCGTCGGCTGTCGGTGCGGACGGGCCGTTCTCATCGTGCAGGCCGGTGAACAGCACGCCGTAGAAGGTGGCACGCGTGACGGTGAGGTTCTCGACGGTGACGCCGTCGGCGATCGCGACCACGCCGTAGGGACGCACCCCGCCACCGTCGATCACGGTTTCGTCACGATCCTCGCCGCGCACGGTGACATCCGGCGTGTCGATCAGCAGCTGCTCCTCGTAGGTGCCGGCGCCCACCAGGATGGTGCCGCCGGGGGCGACGCGGTCGGCCGCATCCGCCAGGGTGGCGGCATCCTCGGGCACGCGCACCAGAGCGTCCCCCGTGTCGGTGG
>JAUHYJ010000194.1 GCA_030425785.1 Acidimicrobiia bacterium
GCGTACCCCAAGCCGGCGATCTGCGAGATGGGCGGCAAGAACCCGGTGATCGTCGACGCCAGCGCCGACCTCGACCTGGCCGTCGAGGGCGTGGCCCGCAGTGCGTTCGGCTTCGCCGGCCAGAAGTGCTCGGCGGCATCTCGGGTCTTCGTCGACGCCTCGATCGCCGACGAGTTCACCGACCGGCTCGTCGCGCGGGCCGAAGCGATCGGTCGCGTCGGCCCGCTCGAGCCGACTGGCTACCTCTCCCCCGTCGTCGACGACCGGGCACTCGAACGCTTCGCCGCCGTCGTCGCCGACGCACGCCACGACGGCGAGGTGCTCACCGGCGGCGAGCGCATCACCGACGGCGATCTGGCCAACGGCAACTTCGTCGCACCGACCGTCGTGCGGGTGCCCGACGATTCGACGATCTGGACGACCGAGCTGTTCCTGCCGCTGATCGCGGTGCGCGCCGTCGGGTCGCTCGACGAGGCGATCGACCGGTCGAACGCGGTGCCGTTCGGCCTGACAGCCGGCCTGTTCGCGGAGGACGACGCGGCGATCGAGCGCTTCTTCGACCGCATCGAGGCCGGCGTCGTCTACGTCAACCGGGCGGCCGGAGCGACGACGGGTGCGTGGCCGGGTGTGCAGCCCTTCGGCGGCTGGAAGCGCAGCGGTACCGCCGGCAAGCTGGGCGGCGGCCCCTACTACCTCCAGCAGTACCTCCGCGAACAGTCCCGTACCCACGTCGTCCGCGGGTAGCTCCCGGAGCTACCGGTTGGGCACGAGCCGATCGCGTTCGGCGGCGATCGAGCGCGGGAGCAGGATCACCGACGACACCGCCATCAGCGCAGCGCCGAGGACGGCGAGCCAGCCGAGTGACACCCGGGCGATCACCAGATACGCGAACAGCGGTGCCGCCACCGCACGCAGACCCGTGAAGAAGGTGTGCAGGCCCATGTAGTCGGCCGTGCGGCCGGGGGGCGCGAACTTGGTGACCCACAGCGTCCACATCAGATCGCCACCCGCGAAGGCGAGGCCGAGCACGATCGACCCGGACCACAACCCGAGCCGGCTCGTCGACGAGAAGAACAGCACGACGTACGCGATGAACAGCAGGTTCAACCCGATGCGGATCGTGAACACCGACATCCGGTCGAAGACCCTCCCGAAGAACGTCGTCGTCAGGAGGCGCATGATCGACGGTACGGCGACCGTGAGCATCGTGATCGTCGCCGCGCTCGCCTCGATGCCGTACTTCGGCTCGCTCAGGTAGTCGACCCGCAGCGGCAGCAGCATCAGGTTTCCGAACCCCATGAACATCCACGACACGAGGATCAGGCGGAGCGCCGCGTCGGTGCGCAGCAGTTCGAACCGCGGCAGCGGGTGGCGACGGTCGCCGCGGATCTCACCGAGCGGCTGGCTCGGGAAGCGACGGTTGAGCACACTGAGTGTCGCCGCCGACAACGCCCCGACGGCGACGACCACCCGCCACTCGTCCATGTGCTCGGCCAGCCACGCACCCATCGCGATCGACAGCGGCGCCGAGACCGCGACCTTGAGCACGATGCCGCGCCCGACGCGCGTCCCGCGTTCGGCGGCGGGGTAGTTCGACTCGTACGTCGCCGTCAACAACGGCAGGTTGATGTTGATCGCCGCGAGACCGACGACGACCCCGACCACGAACGCCACGAGCGACCCCCACGCCGACAACGCGAATCCGATCGCGCCGACGGCGATCACCCAAGACGCCACGGTCATCGTGGCGACCGGGAGCCGACGCGCCATCGCCGTGACGAAGGTCGACAGCAGCAGTCCGACACCCGCCGACGCGGCGATCGTGCCGCGCGCCCAGCCCGGCGCGTCGAAGTGCTGGACGGCGATCGTCAGGAGCACCGAGGTCTCGAGGGGCAGGATGACGCCGAGCGGGATCGAGCGCGCGAGGTCGGTCTGCTGTGTCCGCCGGACGACGGCAGGATCGTCGCTCGGGCGCGTCACCCCGTCAGTCTGGACCACTCGCCGGCGACCGCAGCAGATCGAGTACTCGGTCGACGGGCAGTCCCGGTACCACCCTCCCGCCGACGCCCTCGACGGTGTCGGCGACGAACAGCGCATTCACGACCGCCTCCTCGGCGGCGTCGGCGACGGCCGAGAACACCGGCTCGAGCGAGCCGTCGGCGAGCCGGCGCCGCTCGACGATGCCGGTCTCGCCCTGGGCTCCGCGGTGGCCCGTCGACACGGCGAGGAAGATGTCACCGCTGCCGTGGTGGGCGACCGACCCGACGCGGGCGAGGCCGAGCCCGACACGCCGGGCGACCCGCTCGCACTGCCGGGCGTCGAGCGGGATGTCGGTGACGACGGCGCCGATGCAGGAGCCACCGGGGTCGGGCACCAGGTCGCCAGCCGTCGCCGCCGCGAGGTCGGGGCCGACGACCCGCCCGCCGAGCCGCAGCTGCTCGACAGCGCCGAAGTTGCACAGCAGGAGCACACCGACCGTTCCCAGTCCGTCGAGCCGCCGCGACGCTGTTCCGATGCCTCCCTTGTGGCCCATGGTGATCATGCCCGTCCCGGCACCCACGACGCCCTCGGCCACCGGGCCGCCGGTGGCCGTCGCGAACGCCTCGACGACGTGCTCGCGCGTCAGCGACCGACGGGTGATGTCGTCGAGCGACGAGTCGTCGCACTCTCCGACGACCGGGATGACCACGTCGGTCACGCCCGCCGCGAGAGCGAGGTCGACCATCGCATCTGCGGCCCGTCCGACGTTGTGCGTCGACACCAGTGCGATCGGCGTCTCGATCACACCCCACTCACGGATCTGGATCGACCCGGTGAGCTCGCCGGCGCCGTTGAGCACGGCGACACCTGCGGTCATCGGGCGGGCGTACATCTCGGCGAAGCCGTCCGGCACGATGGCGGTGACACCGGTCCGAGCCACGCCCGCGTCAGCGTCGGTCGGATCACGCCAGACCGTGACGTGCCCGACGCGAACGCCCGGCACGTCGGTGATCGCGTCGTGCTCGCCGGTCGGCAGCGTGCCGAACGTCAGGCCCAGCTCGCGGGCACGGGGACGAGGCGACGGCGGAGCCACCGTCCGAGCGTAGGTCAGCCCGAGCGCGGGGTGAGGTGTCGCCCGAACCAGTCGAGCACCCGCTCCATCCGGTCGACGCGGCGGTCGGGGCGACCGTTGCTCGAGAACGTGTGGTACGAGTCGGGGTACAGCACGTACTCGACCTCGATCTCCGGCCGGGTGCGGGCGAGGTGGCGCAGGGCCACGAAGAACTGTTCGTTGTCGGCGGCCGGGCAGCGCAGGTCGGCCTCGCCCTGCAGCATCAGCAACGGTGTCCGCACGTTCGCGACGTGACGAAGCGGCGACTGGCGCCAGAGCTTCGCGACTCCCTCCTCGGTGAACGGGTCGCCGAGCAGTGAGGTTCGGCAGTAGTCGGGCCCACAGTCGGAGTTCGCCCACACCGACAACTGGTTGGCGACCCCGTTCTCGGACACCGCGGCCCGGAACCGGTCGGTGGTCCCGACCAGCCAGTTGACGACGAAGCCGCCGTAGCTGAGTCCCATCACGCCGAGCCGGTCGGGGTCGGCCCACCCGAGGTCGACGACGTGATCGACGGCCGCGTGGACGTCGTCGACGTCGACACCGCCCCAGTCGCCGAGCTGCGGTGTGATCCAGTCGCGCCCGTACCCCTGCCCGCCACGGATGTTGGGGAGCACGACCCGGTAGCCGGCACCGACGAGCATGATCACCTCGAGATGCGGCGACGGTGCCCAACCGCCGAGTGGCCCGCCGTGCACGTCGACGATCGTCGGCAATGCGGCGTCGCCGGCGCCGGGCGGCGACGCGACCCACGTCTCGACCGGTCCACCGGGTCCCGGCGCCTCGACGCGTCGCATCTCCGGCTGGATCAGCCTGCGCTGCCACGCCGAACCGAACGTCGAGTGCGCACGGAAGCGGCGTTCGACGCGCGGAGCCCCGAGGTCGACCGTCATCACGTCCATCGCCCGTCCGGCGAGGGTGCCGAGCAGCACCACCCGACGATCGTCGGGCGCCGCCGGTGCGACGGCGAGCTGGTGCGTCGTCGCGTCGGCCCACGGCCCGGGCGTGTCGCGGCCAACGACCGCCGGTCGCTCGAGCGTGTCGCCGGTCGACCCGTCGATGACCCACCGCTCGGGCAGGCTGCGGCCCCGATCGGTGAGCGCCGCCACGATCGTCGTCTCGTCGAGCCATTCGGGTCCGGTCCGCCCCGACACCATCCAGCCGTGGAGATCGGTGTCGCACCAGCTCCCGACCGGTCGGTCGAGCTCGGGTGACAGCTCGCGTGGCGAGCCCGATCCGTCGGCACGGGCGAGCACGAGGCCGGGCGACACGTCGTCGAGCGGGCCCTCGCCGTCGGGTCCGGTGTCAAGCGACCCCACGGCCACCAGCCAGCGGCCGTCGGGGCTGATCGCCGGCTTGGTCGCCGGCCCGGCGGCGCGCAGCACGAGGCGCGGCCGAGACCGTGGCGATCGCGGCCCGGCGTCGACGTCGACCGACCAGATCGCCGTCGCGGGTCGGGTGTCGGCCTCGTCGCCGAGGTCGGCCTCGAACGCCACGGTCCGGCCGTCCGGGTACCAGGCGATCGACGACACGTTCCACTCGCCGTGCGTCACCCGGCGGGGCGCGGCCCCGCCGGTCAGGTCGACGACGAACAGGTGCGACCACCGGTCACGGTGACCGACCTCGTCCCAACGCCAGTCGGCACGGGTGATCCGCCGCGCCGTCGGCGGACGCCGCTTCGGATCGCGTGCGGCCCGTGACCCGAGCGGCGGGTGCGCCCCGACGAGCGAGCGCGGCGGGTCGACCTCGGCGACGAACGCGAGACGCGTCCCGTCCGGCGACCAGGCGATCTCGGAGACCGACCCGAACCCCGGGCGGGCACCCCGCGGTGTGACCAGTCGGCTCCGACCACCGTCGACCGGCACGACCCACACCGCCGACGGCCGATCGTCGTCGTCGACCCACGACCTCACGAACGCCACCGTCGAACCGTCGGGCGACACACGCGGCCAGGTGTCGCGAACGCGGCCGTCGGTGAGCCGGGCCGGCGCACGACGTCGGGTCAGGTCGACTCGGAACAGATGCCCCTCGTACTCACCGCGACGCACGACACGCCGCACGACCACGGCGCTCGTGCCGCCGACGTCGACGTCGAGTTCCTCCACCACCACGACCCGTTCGAGGTCACCGGGCACCATGGGGCGGCGTGTCATCGAGCGCACTGTACGACGCACGACACGCACTGGAACAGCCGCGCCGAGCCGTCACGAAGTTGGCGCTTGCGTTTCAGCCGCTGCATCGTCAGAATCACGCTCACCAAACCAAGGCGCTGCGGCGCCCCGTTCGTTTTCGAGAGGGAATTCGATGTTGAGGCGCCTGTTCGGTGCCGGCCTGCTGGTGGCCGGCACTGCTGCTCTCGTGGTCCCGGCGACTCCCGCCGCCGCCCAGGACGATGTGACCATGATCATCGGTCTGACCCAGCCGTGGGAGACGCTCAACCCGGTCGTCGGCTTCGCCGTGTCCGAGTACGAGATCTGGAACATCCAGTACACCGGCCTCACCACCCGTGCGGCCGCCGACTACTCGGCCGAGCCCGGCCTCGCCGAGTCGTGGGTCGAGAACGAGCCCGGCGTCAGCTACACCTACACCCTGCGCGAGGGCCTCCAGTGGTCCGATGGCGAGCCGATCACGGCCGAGGACATCGCCTGGAACATCAACACGGCCCGCGACCAGGAATGGTCGAACTACATCTCGACGGTCACCAACCTGACCGCCGAGGTCGTCGACGACCGCACCGTCACGGTCACGTCGTCGGTCCCCGACCCTCGCCTGCCGGCAGTCGAGATCTACGTGCTGCCCAAGCACATCTGGGAGGCCCAGGCGACGCCGGAGACGATCGACAGCTACGACGGCCTCGACGGGGTCGGCAGCGGACCGTTCACGATCTCCGACTACCGGTCCGAGGAGTCGCTGACCATGACGGCCAACGAGTTCTACTACGGCGGCACGCCGACGATCGACACGATCATCTTCCGCTACTTCTCGAACCCCGACGCCATGGTCGCCGCGCTGCAGCGCGGTGAGATCGACGCCGCTCAGGGCATCCCGGCGTCCGCGTTCGAGCAGCTCGACGCCGACCCGGACATCGTGGCCGTCGCCGGCCTGCAGGGCGGCTTCGACGAGATCGCGTTCAACGGAGGCCAGGCCGCCGGGGGCGAGCAACCCCATCCGGCGCTGCTCGACCTCGGGTTCCGTCAGGCCCTCAACCACGCGATCGACAAGGCCGGGGCGACCGAGGACCTCTGGTTCGGGCTCGCCCAGCCGGCCACGACCGTCAGCATGGGCGCCGACCTCAAGTGGGTGCCGGAGATCCCCGCCGAGGAGCAGTTCGGGTACGACCCGGCGCTCGCCAACTCGATGCTCGACGAACTCGGTTACGTCGACACCGACGGCAACGGCTTCCGGGAGATGCCCGGGGGTGGCGACGACATCGTGCTCCGCCACGCCGTCAACACCGACTCCGACCTCGGCGACGCCGTCGGCGAGCTGTGGAGCAACTGGATGAACGCCATCGGCATCCAGGTCGAGCTCGACGCCTACGACCAGGACCAGCTCATCGACGTCATCTACGAGGGCAGCTACGACACCTTCTACTGGGGCTGGGTGCCCTTCGTCGACCCCGACCCGATGCTGTCGTACTTCACCGCGGCCGAGCTCGGGAACTGGAACGACGCGAACTGGTCGAGCCCCGAGTTCGACGCGCTGTACGCAGAGCAGAACCAGGAGGTCGACCCGGACCGCCGGCTCGAGATCGTCCACGAGATGGTGCGAATCATCTACGACGAGGCGATCTACCCGGTGCTCTGGTACGCACCCGATCTGCAGGCCTACCGCACC
>JAUHYJ010000195.1 GCA_030425785.1 Acidimicrobiia bacterium
GGCGTCGTGTTGGTGGTGAGCGCATTCGATCAGTGGACGAGGTGGAGTCGACCGTCTGGGTCGCGTTCGTGGTGGTCGGCGTCGGGTGGTCGTCCTCGGGCCCTGTCGGGTGGCGGATCCCGGTGAGTGCGAGGTGGTCCGGTGTCGGTGTGCCAGATCGTGCCGTCGGGTTTGAGCCAGGTGACGTGTCGGTGTTCGTCGATGGTGAGGTTCCAGCCGCCTTCGTGGACGAGGTGGTGATGGGTCTCACACAACGGCAGCAGGTTGGCGAGCACGGTCTTCCCGCCGTTGGTGAACCATTCGATGTGGTGGATCCGGCACTGGGAGAACCCGACCTGACAGTGCGGATGTGCACACGTCGGGTACATCGCAGCCAACATGCGTCGTTGCTGCCGGTTCGCCGTCCGGAGCTCGCGGCAGAGCTGGTCGACGGTCCCGTCCGGGTTCACGACGACGGCTTGCAGGAGTGCTTCGCAGCACAGCCGCTGCACCGTCGACACCGGCAACGGTTCACCGTCGATCGTTTCGCACAGCGTCGTGTCGTGGCGGCCGTGGCAGAGCGAGGCGGCGTCGACGTGCACGACGACCCCTGGAATCCGAGGCGTGCTGTTGCCGGGTTGCACCGCGGCGATGACGGCTTCGACCTTCAACTCGTCGAAGCTGCGTCCGTCGTTGGTCGGGTCCTGCCGCAACCGGGCGAGGTGAGTGTCGATGACGTTCCACAGCGAGGCGTCCCGCAACGGGTCGAG
Organism: Acidimicrobiia bacterium; assembly: GCA_030425785.1. GTDB lineage: Bacteria > Actinomycetota > Acidimicrobiia > Acidimicrobiales > Ilumatobacteraceae > Ilumatobacter. The sequence continues at coordinate 750 of JAUHYJ010000195.1, forward strand.
TGAGATGAGGGTGTGCTTGAGACCGGTGTCGCGGTCGGTCCAGCGCTTCACCCGAGAGGCCTTGCGCTGTCGATCGAGCTCATCAGCGTCCGACCCGGGGCGGTGCATCTCGCGAATGCGGTCGATGATCCCCTTGGCTTCCGGTCGAACAACCCGACCGGATCGGTCGTCGCATGCCCGATCAGGTCGTCGACCACGTCACGCAGATCGGCCCGTTCATCGTCGGACAGGTCTTTGGTGTGATGCGCCAACGCGTCCAAGTGACCGCCGGTGCAATCACCGGCCGCCAGCGCCGATTCGAACTCGGGCAGCGTCTCGCACACGCGGTCGCGTTCGCCGTTCTGTCGACCGTCACGACCCGACAACCGCCCCTCATCCAACAGGACGAGCTCCGACGAGCGGTCACCCTCGTCGGCCAGCTGGCGGGTACGGCGGGAGATCTGCACCTTGGCGTGATCGACGAAGGCTTGGACCCGTGCCACCGACGCCGCCGCAACGGCGAGCTCGGCGTGGTCCGCCACCGTCACATCGGTCGCGACCAGCGTTGCGAACGCTGCGGACGCCCCTCGATCGATCATGCGACCATCCTGCACATGGGGGTGTCACAGAGTTTCCGGTAATCGTCGGAGCAGCACGAGGTTCGTCGCGCCCCTCGGCTGATCGCTCAGAATGCCGGCTACGGGCGGGGTGGCGCGTGTCCGAGGATGGCGCCGACCTTCGCACTCATCAGGTCGATTCGGTGGAGCATCTCGGGTTTCATCGACGCCATGTTCTCGGTCAAGAAGCCGTTCGGTACAGCCCGGAGCTCCTCGACGATGTATTCGGGTCCGAACTGCTCCTGAGTGAGATCAAGGTCCTGGCCGTTGATTCGGTTCCAGTAGTGATGTTCGACCTGCTCACCACCCACGAGCACTCGACCGAGCACGAGGTCCCCGCCCAGATACCGCCACGCGACGAACGATGACGGCTCGCATTGACCTCGTGCAGGGTTGCCCGCGTCCCAGTCGCCCTCGGCAATGGTGGCGGCGCACCAGCTCGATCGAATGGCGTCGATCACGACGGAGCGATCGATCGCTGCAACGCCCTCGGTTGTCATGCTGCGCAACCGTACGCGCTGGGTGTGACAGTCGCTCTGTATGGGAACGTCAGCGGAGCGCTACGGCGAGCCGATGGCGCTCGATATCGCCGTCGCCGCTGCGGATGCACGTCGGCCGATGTCTGCCAGCACTTCGGAGTCAGACCGCGACGACGGTGACCAGGTCGTCGAGCCCGGAGAAGTCGTCGGGGTTTCGAGTGCACAGCGGGAGTTCGGCTGCGGCCGCTACGGCTGCGATCAACAAGTCGACGGCGCGCGCCCCCCTGGCTTTGCGACCTTGCGCGACGACTGCGGCGTAGATCCTCCCATAGGCGCGAGCAGCAGCAGCGTCGAACGGGATCGGGTCGAAGGCCGCCTCGGCACGCTGGAGCCGGTCCTGGCGTCGAGCGCGCTCGGCAGCGTCACGAGTGGCATGCGGACCGGCCGCCAGCTCGGCCATCGTGATCGACGTGACTGCGACTTCGCGTGGCAGCTCGGACGCGTCGAGACGTTCGAGATCGATCACCACCGATGTGTCGAGGATGCCGCGGTCGAGCTGTTGCTCAGGCACGTGGGTCGATCCCGACGTCGGCAACGGCGTCGAGATCGGCGCGGAAGCGGTCGAGATCGATGGCCGGGGCGCGATGGAACAAACTGGCCACGGTGTCTGCGGTGACAAACCGCTGCCGACGAAGTGGGCTGAGTTCGCCGACCGGCTTGCCGGAGCGGGTCACGATGAAGGTTTCGCCGGCGTCGAGCCGGCGCATGATGTCGCCGCTCGAGTTGCGGAGCTCGCGCTGGGTGATGGTCGTCGTCACGAGGTGCATCGTAGCACGCCGTGCTACGCAACGGCCATGCCCTTTCTCGGGCCGCACAGATCCTCGGGCCACACAGAGTGTTCCTCACCTGTGGCCGCCACAGTGCGCCAGAACGGCACGTCTGCGCTCGCGACGATCGAGCGCCGTCTCGGCGTGGGTCGGTGACCTGCTCAGCAGATCCGGGGCAGCTGCTCGCCGAGGGGGAGGTCGACGACGCGTCGGGCACCGAGCCGAGTGCGCGCGGTGACGACGCCGGGGTGGTCGGCGACCACTCGACCGATCACGGTTGCGCCGGCACCGTGCGGGTCGGCGTGCATCGCCGCCAACACGTCATCGGCCGCCGCCTCGGGCACGATGGCGACGAGCTTGCCCTCGTTCGCGATGTGCATCGGATCGAGCCCCAGGAACGAGCACGCGGCCGCGACCGCGTCGGGCACCGGCACCCGATCCTCCTCGTACTCGATCCCGACGCCGGCCGCGGTGGCGATCTCGCACAAGGTCGCGGTGACCCCGCCGCGGGTCGGGTCGCGCAGCACGTGCACGTCGGGGCACACGGCGACGATCGCCGCGACCATCTCGTGCAGTGCCGCGGTGTCGGAGCGGATCTCGGTCCCGAACTCGAGCCCGTCGCGCTGGGACATGACGGCGACCCCGTGCTCGCCGATCGGGCCGGACACGATGATCGCGTCACCGGGCGTCGCCCGTGTCGGCCGGATGTCGACACCGTCGGGGATCACGCCGATGCCCGCGGTGTTCACGTAGACACCGTCGCCCGATCCGGCGTCGACGACCTTCGTGTCGCCGGTCACCAGCGGCACGCCCGCCGCTCGGGCCGCGGCGCCCATCGCCTCGGCGATCCGGCCGAGGACCGACAGCTCGGTGCCCTCCTCGATGATGAACCCGCAGCTCAACCCGATCGGGCGGGCACCGCTCATCGCCACGTCGTTGATCGTGCCGTGCACGGCGAGGTCGCCGATGCAACCACCGGGGAAGAACAGCGGGCGCACGACGTACGAATCGGTCGAGAACGCCAACCGGCTGGACCCGACCGGGATCGGCACGGTGGCGGCGTCGTGCAGCTCGCCGGACGCCCCGAACGCGGGTCGGAACAGGTGCTCGATCAACTCGCCGGACATGCGGCCGCCACCGCCGTGGCCCATCACGATCCGTTCCGTATGACGGAGTGGCAGCGGGCACGACCAGCCGTCGAAGTCGGGTGCGCCCGTCGACGGGTCAGCCACCGGTGGCGACCTCGACCGGCACGTCGAGACGTCGGTACTGGTAGTACGCGGCGCACGCACCCTCACCCGACACCATCGTCGCCCCCAACGGGGTCCGCGGTGTGCACTCGTCGCCGAACGCCTCGCACTCGTGGGGCTTGATCAACCCCTGGAGCACCTCGCCGGCGCGGCACAGCGCCGACTCCGGTGCGTCGACGTCGGCCACGTCGAACTTCAGCTCGGCGTTCCACGCGTCGAACTCGGGTCGCAGGCGCCACCCACTGGCCGGGATCTCGCCGATGCCGCGCCACTGACGGTCGCACACCTCGAAGACCGTCGACAGCATCTGCTGGGCGGCGACGTTCCCCTCGTCGGACACGACCCGTGCGTATGCGTTCTCGAGCCGGGCCTCGCCGGCCTCGAGCTGCGCCACCGTGCGCCGGATTCCTTCGAGCACGTCCAGCGGCTCGAACCCGGTCACCACGATCGGCATGCCGAACTGCTCGACGAGTGGTCCGTACTCTCGGGTGCCCATCACCGAGCACACGTGCCCAGCGGCGAGGAACCCGTCGACCCGACTGGTCGGCGACGATGCGATCGCTGCGATCGCGGGCGGCACCAGCACGTGGCTGACCAGGATCGAGAAGTTCGTCAGCCCGCGCTCGCGCGCCAGGTGGACCGTCATCGCGTTCGGCGGTGCCGTCGTCTCGAACCCGATCGCGAAGAACACGACCTCGCGATCGGGATGCTCCTCGGCGATCTTCACTGCATCGAGCGGCGAATACACGACACGAACGTCGCCGCCCATCGACTTCACGCCGAAGAGGTCCTGGTGCGACCCCGGCACCCGCAGCATGTCGCCGAAGGAGCAGAAGATCACGTCCGGCCGCGCCGCGATCGCGAGCGCCTTGTCGATCATCCCGAGCGGCGTCACGCACACCGGGCACCCCGGCCCGTGGATGAGTTCGATCGAGTCGGGGAGCAGCTGGTCGATGCCGTTGCGGATGATCGAATGCGTCTGCCCGCCGCAGACCTCCATGATCGCCCACGGCTGCGTCGCCGTCGTCGCGATCTCGTCGAAGAGGCGCTTCGCCAGGTCAGGGTCGTTGAACTCGTCGAGGTACTTCATCGGGCGTCCCTCCCCGTCGGGGCGTGGTTCGTCGGTTCGTCGGTCGTCGACATGTCACTCGGCCCCGCCGGTCACACCGAGCTCCTCGTCGAGGATCCCCAGCTCGTGGAACATCCGCAGGGTCTCGAGCGCGGACTCCTCGTCGATGCGCGAGATGGCGAAGCCGGCGTGGACGATCGCGTAGTCGCCGACCTCGATGTCGGGCAGATAGGCGAGACAGATGTCCTTGCGGACCCCGTCGAAGTCGATCGTGCCCATCTTCGCGCCGCGCTCGTCGCGGGTGTCGACGATGCGGCCGGGAACTGCGAGACACATGTCAGGCCTCCTGGGTCGTGAGATCGGTGGTGAGTTCGGCGGGTTGCTGGACGAGTCGTTGCGGCACGTGGGCGGCGACGAACGCCTGACCGAGTGCGAGGCCACCATCGTTGGGCGGGAGGTGCTCGTGCGTCAAGGCGGTCACCCCGTCGGCGCGCAGCCGGTCGATGCACCACTCGGTGAGGAACGCGTTCTGGAACACGCCCCCGGACAACACCACCGCGTCGGCGCCGTCGCGGTACCGCTCGACGAGCTGCGCGATCAGGTCGACGACGGCGGCATGGAACGCGGCGGCGATCGGCCCGATCGGCTCGCCCGCGAGTACGGCGGCGACGATGTCGCGCAGCAGCGCATCGGGTGAGGCGACCACGGGGCTGCCACTCGACGACGAGAGTGCGAACCCGACTTCGTGATCGACGCGACCCGCTTCGGCCGCGGCGATCTCGAGCTCGATCGCGGCCTGGGCCTCGAAGCTGATCCGCTGGCGGAGGCCGAGCAGCGCCGCGACGGCGTCGAACAGCCGCCCCATGCTGGTCGTCGGCACGCACGTGACGCCCGTGTCGAGCTGCCGGGTCAGCAGCAGGCGTGCGGTGTCGCCGTCGTCGGTCAGCGATCGCACGGGAGCGAGCTCGTCGTCCCAGGCGATGCCGGCCGCGTGCAGGTGGGAGAGCGCCACCCGGTACGGGTTGGCGACCGCGGCGTCGCCGCCCGGCAGCAGGATCGGTGCGAGGTGGGCGACCCGATCGACCGCGGTGGCGTCGCCCAGCAACACCTCGCCGCCCCAGATCGTGCCGTCCGTGCCGTACCCGGTGCCGTCGAACGCGAAGCCGAGCACGCGGGTGTCGGGCGCCAGCCCGTGCTCGGCCATGACCGCAGCGACGTGCGCATGGTGGTGTTGCACCTCGACGATCGGCCGCCCCTGCCGGCGCGCCCACCGCGACGTGGCGTAGGAGGGGTGGGCGTCGACGGCGATGACCGCCGGCTCGACGTCGTACATCTCGACGAACTGTGCGGCGACGTCCTCGAACGCCTCGATCGATGCGAGCGTGCCCTGCTCGCCGATGTGCTGGCTCACCCACGCATGGTCGGGCGAGGCGACGCAGCACGTGCTCTTCATCTCGCCCCCGACCGCGAGCACCGACCGGCCACCCGCCGCCGCGACCGGGATCGGTGCGTACCCGCGGGCGCGTCGGATCGGGAGCAACCGACCGTCGAGCACCCGCACGACGGAGTCGTCGCAGGGCACCTCGATCGGGCGGTCGTGGCCGAGCACGGCGTCGCTGAGCGGTCCGAGCACCTCGTCGACCTCGTCGTCGCGGTACACGATCGGTTCGCCCGACCGGTTGCCGCTGGTGCACACGATCGGGCCGACGCCACCGTCGAACAGCAGATGCTGCACCGGTGTGTACGGCAGCATCAGTCCCACGAACGGGTTGCCGGGCGCGACGAGCGGCGAGAGTCGGTCGCCCGTCCTGGCTCGCAGCAGCACGATCGGTCGTGCCGGCGACGCGAGCAGTGCGGCCTCGGCGTCGGAGACGTGGGCGACGAGTCGGGCGGCGTCCAGATCGGCGACCATGACGGCGAACGGCTTGTCGGGCCGGTGTTTGCGCTCCCGCAGTC
>JAUHYJ010000196.1 GCA_030425785.1 Acidimicrobiia bacterium
AGGAGGGCACGCACGCCGCCGACCTCGACGGCCACGTCGACCCCGGGTTGATGCACGAACGACTGGCTGAGCTGCGCGAGCTGCAGGACGAGATCACGGCGAGCCGGCGGGATGAGCTGATCGGAACGACGGTGCGTGTGCTGGTCGACGAGCCCGGCGTCGCCCGTTCCGTCCGGGAGGCCCCGGAGATCGACGGCATCATCCACGTCGGGCAAGATGTCCGCGTGGGGGAATTCGCCGAGGTGCGCATCGTCGACGCGATGGGCCCCGACCTCGTGGCCGAGGGAGCGACACTCGATCAGCTCGACGAGGAGTTCGACTGATGCCGGTCGACCCGAACGCGCTCGCCACGTGGGCCAACCTCATCACGGTCAGCCGCATCGCGCTCTCGCCGGTGATGTTCCTCGTGATCCCCGACAGCAACGAGGGGTCGTGGCTCGCGTTCGGGTTGTGGTTCGTGCTGTGCGCGAGCGACGGCATCGACGGCTACCTGGCGCGCCGCCACGGCACGACGTCGTCGGGGGCGTTCCTCGATCCGTTGGCCGACAAGGTGCTCGTGCTCGGCGCGATGTTCACCCTGGTGACCAAGGACGTGTTCTGGATCCTGCCGGTGGCGATCATCGCCGGCCGCGAGTTCATCATCAGCGTGTACCGAACCTTCGTCGCGTCGAAGGGCGTGTCGATCCCCGCGAGCCAGCTCGCGAAGTGGAAGACGCTGTTCCAGCAGTTGGCAGTCGGCTTCGCGCTGTGGCCGTGGTTCGCCGTCGACTACAAGTGGTGGTGGGTGACGCTGTTGTGGATCGCCGTCGGCCTGGCGATCGTGAGCGGCGCTCAGTACCTCTGGTACAGCCGCATCACCGAGAAGGCCCTCGCCCAGACCGCGCCCTGACCTGTCATCCCGGGTCGGTCGTCCGGGGTCGGTCATCCTGTCATCCGGGGTCAGGCACATGTCGCAAGGTCGGGTAGACCTACGTCATGCGCTGTGACGTACTCGCCGTGGGGACCGAGCTGCTGCTCGGGCAGATCATCGATTCGAACTCCGCGTGGATGGGTGGTGAGCTGGCCGCCCACGGCATCGACTCGCTGGTGCAGGTGAAGGTCGGCGACAACGTCGACCGCATCGTCGTGCAGCTGGAGCGCCGGCTCGCCGAGGCCGACGCCGTCATCGTGTGCGGTGGACTCGGCCCGACGCACGACGACCTGACCCGGGATGCGATCGCAGCCGTGATGGGGGTCGAGCTCGAGCTCGACGAGGCCGTCGCCGACGCGATCCGCAACATGTTCGAGTCGCGCGGTCGGCGCATGCCCGAGAACAACCTGCGCCAGGCGATGGTGCCCGTCGGCGCGACGATCATCCCGCAGACCCGTGGCACGGCACCTGGCCTGATCTGCCCGGTGACCGTCGACGGTGTCGACAAGGTCGTGTTCGCGGTGCCGGGTGTGCCGCACGAGATGCGCGACATGTTCGCCCGGGCGATCGTGCCCGAACTGCAGCGCCGGATGGGGGAGCGGTTCGTCATCGCCAGCCGCGTGCTGAAGACGTGGGGCGAGAGCGAGAGCGGGCTGAACGAGCGCCTCGACGAGGTGATCGCCGAGCTCGACACGGTGGGCAATCCGACGCTCGCGTTCCTGGCCAGCGGGTGGAACGGGCTGAAGGTGCGCCTCACGGCGAAGGCCGCCGATGCCGTCGCGGCCGCTGCGCTGCTCGATCCGTGGGAGCGCCGGTTGCGCGACGAGCTGAGCGACCTGGTGTACGGCGCCGACGACGACACGATGGAGTCGGTCGTGCTCGACCTCATGCGCGCCAACAACTGGACACTCGGGTTCGCCGAGTCGGTCACCGGTGGGCTCGTCGGAGGCCGGATCACCGACGTGTCGGGCTGCAGCGACGTGTTCCGCGGCTCGATCGTGTCGTACGCGAGCGAGGTCAAGTTCGACCTGCTCGGGGTGCCGGAGGGCCCGGTCGTGTCCGAGGACGCGGCGCTGGCCATGGCGCACGGCGCCCGCCGGGTGCTCGGCTGCGACGTGGCGCTGTCGCTCACGGGCGTCGCCGGCCCTGGCGAGCAGGACGGTCAGCCGGCCGGCACCCTCTGCTGCGGGCTGGTGTGGCCCGAGGGTGAGATGACCCGGTCGTTCCGGCTCCCTGGCCAGCGTGAGCAGATGCGCCAGTTCAGCGTGATCAACAGCCTCGACTGGCTCCGCCGGACCCTGGCCTGACCGGGGAGTGGTCGAGCGGTTGTCACCCGGGCGGCGCGTCGGCGGCAACGAACGAGTGTGATGGATGCCCCCGAGCTGACGTTGCAGGGCGCCTACGAGGCGTGGGCGGACGATCTCGTCCGGTTCGCGACCGTGCTCGTCGGCCCGTCCGACGCCGCGGACGTCGTCGCCGACGCGTTCGCCTCGCTGCTGCGCGATGGCGACCGCTGGTCGACGATCGAACGACCGCGGCCGTACCTGTTCGGTGTCGTGGCCAATCAGGCGCGGATGCGGCATCGGGCGGTCGGACGGCGCCGCCGCCGAGAGGCGTACGTCGACGCCGTCACCGTGCGTCCGCCGGCCGGGTCGCCGGCCGACGAGGTCGCCGCCGCGGACGCGCTGCGGCTGCTCGCCGGCCTCAGCCCACAGCAGCGTGCGGTCACGTACCTGGCGTACTGGGAGGACTGGCCGATCGATGAGATCGCGGGCCGTCTGGGCGTCTCGGACGGGACCGTTCGCCGCCAGCTCGCCCGAGCCCGCGCCGCGCTGAGAGAGGAGCTGTCATGACGATCGACGACGACCGGGATCGTGAGCAGATCCGCTCCGTGCTCGCCGCGGCGCGTACGACTGCGCCGACGCCAGACGGATGGGACGACGTCTCCGCCCGGGCCGGGGCTCGCCGTACGTCGTCGACACGCCGGTTACTGGCTGCCGCCGCTGTCGTGGTGGCGATCACCGGCGTCGTCGGACTCGTGCTGCTGCGCAGCGACGGCGACCGCGATGAGGTACCCGCCGATGAGGACCTGACGACCGAGACCGTCGCCGTCGTCGACCCACTCGCCGATCTGGGCGAGGACGACTGGGCCGTTCCGCTCGGCGAGCTGCCGCCCGGCCAGCGGGTGCTGGTTGCGATCCAGGGAGCCGAACAGGGTCGGACGGTCGTGATCGGAGGAGAGTCGGCCGATGAGGTGTACGTCTCGGTGCGGCCCGGCAGCGGTGAACCGTCGGAGGACGGGGAGACGACCGACATCGGCGGGGTCGCGTGGGGCCTCCAGCTCCTTCGTGATGACGCCGGCGAGCCGGTCGGCACCTACCTGCACCGCGCCGTCGGCGATCGGTCGGTGACGCTGACGACGTCGGGCAGCCTCGATCTCGCCGCCGACATCGCCGCCGCGCTTCGGGCGGTCTCGACAGCAGAGCTCCCGGTCGACGTGCTCGATGCGGACGGCGAGTACACCGAGGTTGCCCGCCTCGGCGCGTTGCAGCTCCAGGTGCGGGGAGTGAACGGCTTCTACTGCTATCGCCTCGCGGACACCGATGCGATGACGACGTCCGGTGGGTGCACGTCGTTCGTCGAGCCGGACTCGCCGATCGCCGCGCTGGGTGGGTTCGGTGGCCCGGACGGGAGCTACCTCGCCGGGCTGACATCGGGCGACGTCGCCCGCATCACGTTCGTGCGGCCTGACGGTGTCGAGATCGTGCTCGAACCGGTCGATGTGTCGGGCACCTTCGACGAGCGCTTCTGGATCACCGACGACCCGGCCCTGTCTGCGAGCTCGGTGATCGACACGGCGACGGTGACGCTGACCGATGGGACCGACCTGGCCGTGGAGCAGCAACTCGGCGGACGGTGGCTCGTCACCGGCGAGGTCACGGAGCGCCCCTCGTCGGACACGACGGTGCCGGCGACGTCACCCGCCGTGCCGGCGACGACGTCGCCGAGCGTCCCGCCGGCGTCGCCGCCATCGGTGCCGGAGGCACTCGGGGCGTACACCGGCGGGTGGCTGCTCCCGATCGGTGACCTCCCCACCGGCTACGAGGTGAGTGTCGCGACCGAGTCCGGCGGAGGCGTCTCGCGCGGCGTCATCATCGATGGTGACGATCTCCCGGAAGTCACCATCCAGATGACGATGGGCCTGGGTGCGTCCGACCCGGCGTCGGCGGGCGCCGAAGCACCGGTCTGGGAGGTCTCGCCGCTCACCAACCAAGCGAGCGAGGTCATCGGTCATCTGCTCCGGCACCAGGCCGGGAGCACCATGGTCTCGGTCAGTGGAACCGTGCCGTTGGAGACCCTCGGGTACATCGCCGGACTGTTGCAGCCGGTCGACGAGGCGGAACTCCCCGTGCCGATCCTCGACCCGACCGACGCCACGACCCGTGTGGTGACGACGGACGATGCGGCGCTCGACGTGAACGAGGCGAACGGTTACTACTGCGGCCATGTGACGTCGGGCAGCGTGACCGGCGTGTCCGGGTGCAACGCGACGACCGAGCCGGGCGCCCCGGTGACCTCGCTCGGCGTCCTTATGGCGGAGACCCCGCTGTTCGCCGCCGGCCTCGCGGAACCGACGGTGGCCCGCATCGAGTTCGAGCTGTCGGACGGTGAGTCGGTCGTGGTCGAGCCGGTCGACGAGTCGGGGCGGTTCGGTCACCGCTTCTGGATCACCGCCGACGCTCGCATCGCGATGCCCGGGCTCGCCGATCGGGCGCTCGTCACCTACGACGACGGCAGCACGGCGTCCGCCACGAGACTGATCGGCACCAGCTGGCTCGTCGACAGCTGACCGGCCGACGCGCGGCCCTCGGGCGAGCGCCGTGGCAGGTCGGCATCCCCGAGATCGCCGGGTGTGTGCGCAGTAGCCTGGAGCTGCCCCCGTAGCTCAGCTGGATAGAGCAAGAGCCTTCTAATCTCTAGGTCGCAGGTTCGAATCCTGTCGGGGGCGCCGTAGAATGCCATACCCGGCGTGCGTCACACGACTGCCGGGACCACCGCTTCAGCGATATCGAGAGGATCTGCGTGGACTTCAAGAAGGGCGAGACCGTCATCTACCCCCAGCACGGCGCATGCGTCGTCAAGGGCACGAAGAAGATGGAGGCCTTCGGCGAGAAGCAGGAGTACCTGATCCTCGAGACCGTCATCAACGAGATGGTCCTCAAGGTGCCCGTCGAGAAGGCGGAAGAGGTCGGGGTGCGCCCGCCGGTCAGCGCCGACGAGCTCGAAGACCTCGTGGCCGTGCTGGCCAAGCCCGACCCGCGCGTGCCGTCGAACTGGAGCCGCCGCTTCAAGAACCATCAGGAGAAGCTGAAGAGCGGCGACGTCTACCAGGTGGCCGAGGTCGTCCGGAACCTGGCCGCCCGCAACCGTGACGCCAGCCTGTCGGCCGCCGAGCGCACCATGTACGAGCGTGCCCGCGTCAACCTGATCTCCGAGATCAGCCCGGCGCTGAAGGTCAGCTCCGAAGAGGCCGAGGCGTACCTCGACGACGCTCTCGCCAAGGGCGTCCTCAAGCCCGAGAAGGGCGAGAAGGACGAGAAGGCCAAGGCCAAGAAGTGACCGAACGGGTAGTGCCTGGCACTCCCCGTTACAGCACGGGGAAGTCGCCCTTGACCCAGGGCATGTCGAACGTGGTCGCCTGCATCGGTTCGAGGCCGTCGACGGGCGTCGTCACCTGATGTGACACGAGCGTCGCATCGTCGGGCAGCGCGATCGCCCGTGACGAATCGACGCCCACCTGCTCCGGCGTGATCGCCACGTGCGGCGCCGACGACTGACCGACGAACGTCCGGGCCGGCCCGACCTGATGGCTGATCGCGTAGACGGTCGCGTCGTGGCGGTCGACCTGTGCGACCTGCACCACTCGGCGCTTCGTCGACCACGTCGACGGATGATCGTTGATCACGGTCGATGCCGACTGCGTGATCGTGTGCGGCGAGATCACCGCAAGGCCGATCGCACTGCCGGGGAACAGTCGGCTGCGCGGGTGGTGCGACAGCTCCCACGCGACGTTGCAGCCGATCGCGGCCGCGATCGTGCTGGCGTCACGCTCGCCGATCGACTGCAGGGCCACCGCGTCGGCCCGCAGGGGTTCGAGCGTGTTCGCGATCGCCTCGAGGTGGTCGCCGCCCCTCGCCACGAGCCAGGTGGCGATCGTCCAGCGCCGAAGCACCGTCTCCATGGCCATGCCGCATTCTGACACGCGCTCCGGGTCGCCGACGGTGGACCACCCACTAGGTTGACGCCGCGCTCGAACCTCGGGAAAGGAAGCTCCATGTCGAATCCTCGTGCACGTTGGGCGGCCGTCGGTGCCGCCGTGGCCATCACCCTCGGTGCCGGCGGCGTCGGACTCGTCGGCGCGTCCAAGAGCAGCGGCGAGCGAGCCGTCTTCACGGCGATCGAGCCGTGTCGTCTCGCCGACACCCGACCGGACTTCCTGGTCGGCGACAAGGCCACCCCGTGGGGTCCGGGCGAGGTGTTCACGGTGCAGGCGACGGGCAGCAACGGCGAGTGCAGCGGCATCCCGTCGGACGCCGTTGCCGTGGGCCTCAACGTGACGGCGGTCGACCCGTCGATGCTCACCTACCTCAGCTTCTTCCCCGGCGGTGACGTGCCCAACTCGTCGTCGCTCAACCCGGCGCCAGGTCAGCCGCCGACCCCGAACGCGGTCACCGTCGACCTCGCGGCCGGTGGCAGCTTCGACGTGTTCAACCTCCAGGGCGAGGTCGACGTCGTCATCGACGTCGTCGGCTACTACCAGGACCACGACCACGACGACCGCTATCCGGCCAAGTCGCAGCGCGTCGTCATCCCGGCCGATGCGTTCTTGGCGACGTCGTCCACGACGGAGGTCACGCGAGGGACGATCGACGGCACCTACGTGTCCTCAGGCGGGGGATCGTTGGGTGTGCCGATCGAGCTGCCGATCGGCACGGTGATCGACCGCTTGGTCG
>JAUHYJ010000197.1 GCA_030425785.1 Acidimicrobiia bacterium
TCGTACGGGTCCTCGAGCTCGATCTCCTTGGCGATGGAGACGCCGTCGTTGGTGATCGTGGGGGCGCCCCACTTCTTCTCGAGCACGACATTGCGGCCCTTGGGGCCGAGAGTCACCTTTACGGTGTCGGCGAGCTTGTCGACGCCCGCCTGGAGGCCCTTGCGTGCCTCTTCGTTGAAGCGAAGATCCTTCGCTGGCATAACTCTTACGCTCCTCTAGTTGACGATGGCCAGGATGTCGCGCTCGCTGAGGACGAGGTACTCGCCGGTGTCGAGCTTGACCTCGGTACCTGCGAACTTCGAGTAGAGGACCTTGTCCCCCACCGACACGTCCATCGCGATGCGATCTCCGTCGTCCCGGGCGCCCGGCCCGACAGCGATGACTTCCCCTACTTGTGGCTTCTCCTTGGCGGTGTCCGGAATGACCAAACCCGACGGAGTGCGGGATTCCGCCTCCTCCGTGGGTGAGACCACCACCCGGTCGCCTAGTGGCTGAAGCTTCATACGCAGCTCCTCCTTGAGCAGTACGTTGTGCTTACTGCGGGAAGCGTGGCACCCTCAGATGAACTGTTGGGAACCGCACGCTAACCCGACTATTAGCACTCTCTGAATGCGAGTGCTAGGCCACGATAGCACTCCTCTCGTGCGAGTGCTAAATCGGATCTGAGCAATAGCGACTCAGGTTCTCTCTACAGCACCATTGAAGGGTCGACGTTCTCGGCCCAGTCCGTGAGCCGTCCTTTGGTCAGCCAATAGCCTCCTGCGACGCCGATCATGGCTGCGTTGTCGGTGCACAGGATCGGGTCAGGCAGGGCAAGTGTCACACCGCGCTTATCCGCCTCTTCGGCCATTCGATGACGGAGCCGCCGGTTGGCGAGGACGCCTCCTCCACCACCGACCACCTTGGCTCCGGTGTCGTCTACGGCCCGGAACGTCTTCTTCACGAGTACGTCGACAATCGCCTCTTGGATCGAGGCAGCCACGTCAGCGAGCGAAGGGAGATCACCTGAAGCGGACGCCTTCTCGATGAACGTGACCACGGACGTCTTCAACCCCGAGAATGAGAAGTGATAGGGCTTCTCGGGCACAGCTCTCGGGAAGTCGACCGCCGCCGGATCGCCGCTGTCCGACGCCTTGTCGATGGCAGGCCCACCCGGGAACCCGAGTCCCATGACCCGTGCCAGCTTGTCAAAAGCCTCTCCGGCGGCATCGTCGATCGTCTGGCCGACCAGGCGGTACCGGCCGTGATCCTGCATCTCGACGAGCATCGTGTGACCACCCGACACCAGGAGCACGACGAGCGGGAACTCGAGCGACGGGTCCTCGATGAACGCCGAGTAGAGATGTGCCTCGAGGTGGTTGACGCCGACGTAAGGCACGTCCCACGCGAGCGCGAGTGCCTTCGCGGCCGACACGCCGACGAGGAGCGCGCCGATCAGGCCGGGGCCGTGCGTGCATGCGACCGCATCGATGCGCGACTCGTCGACGCCGGCCTCGACGATGGCGCGGGCGATCACGGGGTTGAGCGTCTCGAGGTGGGCGCGGCTCGCGATCTCGGGGACCACGCCGCCGAAGTCGGCATGGATCTCGATCTGGCTCGACACGACGCTCGAGACCACGTCGTTGCCGCCCATCACCAGCGCGGCGGCGGTCTCGTCGCAGCTCGTCTCGATGCCGAGCACGAGCGTCGACTCGTCGGGTGTCACGTGCGTCATGGGGCGACCTCGTTCGGCGAGAGATGTTCACGGGTGCGCGACGACTCGATCTCGTCGAGGCGCGCCGCATAGTCGGCACCGGCGATGTCGTGGCACCACATGACGATCGCGTCCTCGACGTTGTCGTAGTAGCGGCGCCTGACACCGGCGGGCGCGAAGCCGAACCTGCGGTACAGCTCGTGGGCACCCGTGCTCGAGGCTCGGACCTCGAGCGTCCAGGCCACGCAGCCCCGGGCGACGGCGACCCGGGCGAGATGCACGAGCAGGGCCGACGCGATGCCTTCGCGGCGCCGGTGCTCGGCGACGACGATGTTCGTGACGTGCGCCTGGTCGCCGTCCGGGTCGGTCACGATCCAGAGCCCGGCGTACCCGACGAGCTCGCGTCCGTCCCGCACGACGACGTAGTACCGGCTCCCACCGGCGACCTGGTCGAGCTCGTTCTCGAACACGCGACGCGACCACGACGTCGGATAGGCCGCCTGCTCGATCGGCATCAGCGCTTTGAGATCGCGACGCCGCATCGGGGTGATCGACAGCGACGACGAGCTGCGGCGGAGCCGGGACGGGATGACGCTCACGACCGCTGCTCCCGGGTGGCCCAGTTGATCTGCGCGTCGGGCGCACGCAGGTAGATCGGCTCGATCTCGGCCGGGCGCACCCATTCCTCGCGCAACGCCTGGGCATGGGCGAGCTGCACGAGCGCACCGGGCGACGGATGGACGGGCGCCGAGATCTCGCAGTGGTAGCCCTCGAGGATCTCGTGGCGATACCGCTCGGCACCGTCGCCGACGCAGAGCGCCTCCTGACTGCGCGCCAGCAGGTCGGCGACCAGGTCGTCGACCGGGCCGACGGTCGGCGCGCTGACCTGCTGGACACCGCCAGGCACCTGGCGGTACATCGACCAGAACACCTCGCCCTTGCGAGCGTCGATCACCGGCACGACCACGCGATCGGTGTGGCGGCACGGGAACGCCAGCAGGTCGAGCGAGGAGATCCCGATCATCGGGACGCGCAGCGCGAGCGCGAGCGCCTTGGCGGCCGAGATGCCGACGCGCATGCCGGTGAACAGCCCGGGCCCGACGTCGACCGCGATGCAGCCGAGCTCGTCGACGTCGACGTCGGCCTGTCGCAGCACGAACTCGATCGCCGGGGTGAGGATCTCGGCGTGGCGTCGTCCGCGCGCGACCTCGAACGTGGCGATGATGCCCTCGTGGCCGCCGATCGCCACCCCGACCTGCTCGGTCGCCGTCTCGATGCCCAGGATCAGCATCGGAACGGCTCCAGTTCGGAGCTCAGGCGAGCCCAGCGGGTGGCCCAGGCGGGGCCGACCGCCTCGATCGTGACGAGACGGGCACCATCGAGCCCGAACTCGTCACCGTCGTCATCATCGCCGTCATCTTCATCATCATCGTCGTCCGGCTCGAGCCGCACCTCGAGGTGATCGCCGAGTGCCGCCGCGGCGACGTCGCCCCACTCGACGAGCACGATGCCGCCGAACTCGGCGAGCTCGTGCAGCGCGAGGTCGGCGACGTCGCTCGTCGTCTCGAGGCGGTACAGGTCGGCGTGGTGCAACGTCTGCTTGGCACCCGGCAACGGATAGCTGTGCACCAGGGTGAAGGTCGGCGAGGTGATGGGGTCGGTCACGCCGAGCGCGCGGCCGAAGCCCTGCGCGAACGCCGTCTTCCCTGCACCCATCTCGCCGGCCAGCACGATCACGTCACCGGGCCGCGCCAACGCGGCGAGCGCGGCGGCGATGGCCTGTGTGGCGGCGAGCGAGTCGGCGCGGAGCAACATGACGCCACAGATGCTAGGGGTTCGGCCCGCGGTCCGGGACCGTTCGCGAGCAGCAGCGGCCGATCGTCCGCCGTCGATCATCGGTACCCGATGGGCCGCCGCCGGTCATCCCCCGAGGTGATGACGCGGCACGCGTGCCGAGATCCCACACACGACCTCGTAGCCGATCGTGCCCAGGCGCTCCGCCCAGTCCTCGGCTCGGATCTCGTGATCGCCTTGCCGGCCGAGCAACACCGCCTCGTCCCCCACCTCGGCGCCCAGGTCGCCGACGTCGACCATCAACTGGTCCATCGTGACCACCCCGACGATCGGGCAGCGCCGACCGCCGACGAGGACGTCTGCCCCGGGCCGGTCCGGCAGGGTGCCGAGCCGCCGCGGCACCCCGTCGGCGTAGCCGAGCGGCAGGGTCGCCACGGTCGTGGGCCGGTCGAAGCGGTGCCGCCAGCCGTACGACACGTGCGAGCCCGCCTCGACACGCTTGACGTGTGAGACGCGAGCCACCAAGCGCATCGCCGGACGCAGCCCGGCGACGAACTGGTCGACACCGGGGCCTGGCGAGATGCCGTAGGTCGCGATGCCCATGCGCACGAACGACCGGCGGGCTCGCGGGATCGCCAGCGCGGCAGCAGAGTTGGCGGCGTGTACGTGCGGCGGCGCACCGCGAGCGGCGACCAGCGCCTCGAGGGTCTCGTCGAATCGATCGAGCTGGATCCGGTTGGCGTCGTGCTCGGGCTCGTCGGCGACGGCGAGGTGGGTCATCACGCCGTCGAGTCGGACACCCGGAGCAGCGTCGATCCGGCGAGCGATCGCGACCGCGTCGTCGGGATGGGCCCCGACACGCTGCATCCCGGTGTCGATGTGCAGGTGGACCCCGCACTCGTCGGTCGCGCGCGACGAGATCGCGTCGACGGTCGCCGGGGTGTAGACGGTCGGGGTCAGCCGGCTCTCGAGCACGCGGTCGAGGGTGTCGTGCGGTTGTTCGCTCAGCACCATGATCGGCCCATCGATCCCGGCCTGGCGCAGCGTCTCGCCTTCTCGCACGAGTGCCACGCAGAGCCCGGTGGCGCCGGCCGCGAGCGCCGAACGCGCGACCGGTACCGCTCCGTGCCCGTAGCCGTTCGCCTTGACGACGACCCAGACCTCGGACGGCGCGACCCGGCGGCGCATCTCGTCGACGTTGTGGGCGACGGCATCGAGATCGACCTCGGCCCACGCCCATCGATCGGGTTCGCGCTCCGGCGAGGCCATGCCCGGCATCTTGGCAGACCGGCTCGCGCCGACCCGATCACGATCGGTCACGGTGCGATGGACCAGGCGTCGGGGCCGAGTGCGTCGAGCCCGGGCGGCGTCGCCGATGCCCGCGCTGCGACGTCCCCCGGTGGCCTCGTGGGCGGTTCACCGAGCCGGCGTCGACGGTCGCGTCGCCCGACCGGCGCAGACCTCGCCGCCCCTGTGGTGAACGGGGCGCGCACGTCGGCCGATCGGGCGACCGATCAGCGATCGTTCCCGCCGGAGAGGACCGCGGGCAACGCGTCGACCAGGTCACCGGCGACGACGCCCGTCGACGAGCAGGCCTGCACCGCGGCGCCGTGCAGGACGGCGGCCGACGCGGCCGCGAGGTGTGCATCGACGCCACGCGCGAGGAAGGCGCCGATCATGCCGGCGAGCACGTCGCCGGTGCCGGCGGTGGCGAGGCGGGCGTCGCCAGATCGGGCCAGCAGCGGCCGCTCGCCGGGCGAGGCGACCACCGTGGTCGGACCCTTCAACAGCACGGTCGCGCCGGTGGTCTCGGCGAGCGCCACGGCGGCGCCGATCCGGTCGGCGCCGGGTTGCGACCCGGTGAGGGTGGCGTACTCGCCGTCGTGGGGAGTCAGCACGGTCGGCACCTCGCGCTCGGCGAGGAACGCCGCGGTCCCGTCCTCGTTCCAGACGAGGGCGAACAGCCCGTCGCCGTCGACGACGATCGGCACGACGGCCTCGGTGACGGCGCGCACGATCGACGGCACGGTGTACTCCTCACGGCCCAGCCCGGGACCGATGACCAGCGACCGGTAACGGTGCAGGTCGGCGAGCACGTCGTCGGCCCAGTCGAACGGCGGGATCCGGCGATCGAGCGCCTCGACCGGCGCATCGGCGTCGATGCCCGGGCTCGACAGCGCGACGAGGCTCGCACCGGCACGCTGACCGGCCGACGCCGCGAGGCGAGCCGCGCCGGTCATGCCCCGGCTCCCGGCGACGATCCGAACCGCCTCGCGCCACTTGTGCGAGGTACGCGGACGGGCCGGCAGCACAGCGATCGCATCGGGTGGGTCGAGCACGGCGGCGTCGGGTTCGGACGCGTCGAGTCCGATGTCGGCGACGACGACGTCACCGCACCGATCGGGGCCGTCCGCGAACAGGTGGCCCGGCTTCATCGCCTGGAAGGTGACGGTGACGGCGGCGGTCGGTGTGCCGGGACCGGCCACGCCGGTCGCCGCGTCGAGCCCGGTCGGGACGTCGACGGCCAGCACCGGCGTCGACCCGGGGTCGGGGAACTCCCAGCCGCCGCGGAACCCGGTGCCGAACGCGGCGTCGATCACCAGGTCGGAGTCGGGCAGGCTGCCGGCGTGATCGAGGGCCTCGACGACGCGCACGACGACCCCTCGCTCGCGCAAGCGTGCTGCCGCGACACGCCCGTCGGCGCCGTTGTTGCCGGGCCCCGCGACCACGGTCACCCGCCGGCCGTACGCGCCGCCGAGGCGCTGCAACGCGACCCGGGCGACGGCGGCCCCCGCCCGGTCGATCAGGACCTCGACCGGCTCGGGCGCGGCGGCGTCGATCGACGCCATACGGGTCGGGGTGACGACGGGGATCACCCGAACGAGCCTAGGCGGACGGGTCCGGGGCGGCCGTCGCGAGCGATCGATGTCATTCGGCGACGACGTAGGCGACCGCGACGAGGTCGGAGTGCGTGAGGCTCAGGTGCCAGCGCGCCACGCCGGCGGCATCGGCCAGCTCGGCTGCCCGGCCGACCACCTGCAGGAACGGTGCGCCGGAGTCGGCGCGCTCGACCCACACCTCGTGGAACCCGAAGGCGCCGAGCCCGAGCCCGAGCGACTTCATCACCGCCTCACGCGCCGCGAAGCGCGCGGCGAGCGACGGCACGGGGTCGGACTGGGGCGCCACGTAGGCGAGCTCGGCCTCGGTGAAGAGCCGCTCGCGCATCGTCGGGGTGCGTCGGAGCGACGTGCGGAAGCGCGCGATGTCGACGACGTCGACGCCGATGCCGATCATCAGCGCCGCCAGAGATCGGCGGTCTCGGAGATCGGGGCGATCAGCAGCACGTCGACCGGCAGCTCGGCGAGCTTCGCGTCGTCGAACTCGCCCTCGGTCTCGCTGACCCAGTCGACGAGGCGGG
>JAUHYJ010000198.1 GCA_030425785.1 Acidimicrobiia bacterium
GCGGACCTTGTAGTTAATCTTCTCGTTCCGCAAATCCATAGCCACACGCAACCCGGCGGCCTTGCAGGCGGCCGCGACCTCGCGGGCGTAGTCGTCCGCGGCCTCGGTGATCGTCGCGACGACCACCTGGACCGGGGCGAGCCACGTCGGGAACGCACCCGCGTAGTGCTCGAGGAGCACGCCGAAGAAGCGCTCGATCGACCCGAACAGTGCACGGTGCAACATGATCGGGCGGTGGCGCTGGTTGTCGCTGCCGATGTACTCGAGATCGAACCGTTCCGGCAGCTGGAAGTCGGCCTGGATGGTCGACAGCTGCCACGAGCGCCCGATCGCGTCACGGACGTCGATGTCGATCTTCGGACCGTAGAACGCGGCGTCGCCCTCCTTGACCGAGTACTCGAGGCCGTGGCGTTCGAGGGCCTCGCGGAGCGCCTCGGTGGCCTCGTCCCAGATCTCGTCGGAGCCGACGTACTTGTCGGGGTCCTTGGTCGAGAGGTTGAAGGTGAACTCGTCGAAGCCGAAGGCGCGCAGGACCGACAGGACGAAGTCGAGCAGTGACGCGATCTCGTCCGCGAGCTGTTCACGCGTGCAGTAGATGTGGCTGTCGTCCTGGGTGAAGCCGCGGATCCGGAGCAGGCCGTGCAGCGTGCCGGCCCGTTCGTACCGGTAGACGTTGCCGAGCTCGAACAGCCGCAGCGGCAGCTCGCGGTAGCTGCGCTGCCGGCTCTTGTAGATCAGGCAGTGCATCGGGCAGTTCATCGGCTTCATGTAGTACGTGCCGTTGTCCATCTCCATCGGCGGGTACATGCCGTCGGCGTACCACTGGAGGTGCCCGGAGGTCTCGAACAGCTTGCCGTTCGCGAGATGCGGCGTGAAGACGAACTCGTAGTCGCCCTGCTCGTGGCGAAGGCGGCTGTAGTCCTCCATGAGCTTGCGGACGATCGCGCCCTTGGGGTGCCAGACCGCCAGACCGCCGCCCAACTCGTTCGGGAAGCTGAGCAGGTCGAGCTCGGTGGCCAGCTTGCGGTGGTCGCGCTTGGCGGCTTCCTCCAAGCGGTGGAGGTGCTGGGCGAGCTCCTTGCGGGTCGCCCACGCGGTGCCGTAGATGCGCTGGAGCTGAGGGTTGCGTTCGTCGCCCTTCCAGTAGGCACCCGCGACGCGCAGCAGCTTGAAGTGACCGAGGTGCTGACCGGTGTCGGGGACGTGCGGGCCGCGGCACAGGTCGATGAAGCCGTCGTGGCCGTGGAAGGTCTGGTTCGGGCGCGGCTCGGGCGGCAGGTTCTCGTAGCAGCGCACCTGGCCGGCTGCGGAGGTCGCCGACATCGGGTCGGTCGACGCGTCGTCGATGATCTCGAGCTTGTACTTGTGGTCGGCGAACACCTTACGGGCGTCGTCGGCGTCGATCTCCGACTTCAGGAACGGCTGCGACTCGGCGAGGATCTCGCGCATCCGCGCCTCGATCGCCTCGAGGTCGTCCTCTTTGAACGTGCCACCGTCGGGCAGCTCGAAGTCGTAGTAGAAGCCGTCCTCGACCGGGGGGCCGATCCCGAACGTGGTACCCGGGAACAGCTCGAGGACGGCCTGGGCCAGCACGTGTGCCGTCGAGTGCCGGATGACGTAGAGCCCCTGGTCGGAGCTCGCGGTGACGATCGCGACCTGGTCGCCGTCGGCGAGTTCGTGGGTGAGGTCGCGCTCGGTGCCGTTCACCTCGGCGATGACCGCAGCCTTCGCCAGACCGGTGCCGATCGCGGCCGCGAGATCGCCCGCAGTGGAGCCGGCGGGGAGTTCGCGCTCGGATCCGTCGGGCAGGGTCACCAAGATGTTCGACATAGCGTCGATCAGCCTACGAGAACCGCGCAGCCGCCGACCGGTTCGTTCCGTGACTCAGCCGGCGGACCGTGCGAGCGTGCGGGCAGCGGCGCCGCTCGCCATGGCGTCGACCGACGCCCGCACCTGATCGTCCGTGAGCGCCGATTGGACGACCACGCCGTACCAGCCGAGGCCGTCGTACTCCTCGTAGCCGATCGTCCTGGCGAACGCGACCGTCGCCCCGTCGGCGTCGCTGTACGAGCCGCGATCAGCGCCGTCGGTGCGCAGCTCCACCCGGGACAACAGCGGCGTGTCGTCGGAGGCGGCGATCACGCGATGGGACGAGTCGAGGAGCAGGACACGCGAGCGGGACCATTCGTCGGCGTCGAACGTGGGCTCGTCGGCGACGATCGATCGCGACTGTTCCGGCCAGTCGAAGAAGACCCCGAGGACGCCGACGGGTTCACCATCGAGCGCGCCGCCGCGGCGAACCGCCGTCGAGTAGATGGCGACGGGGAGATCGTGGTGCAGGTCGTCGGCGTGGATGTCATCGGCGATGTAGTCGTCGCCCGTCCGCGTCGCGAGCGCCGCCTCGAACCAGCGCTCGTCGGCGACGTCGGCGCCGACGACCGAGGGGAAGCGGTCGGGCTTCGAGCACGCCACCACCCGCCCGTTCCGGTCGACGAGCGCCAGGTTCAGGTAGACGGTGTAGAAGCGGTTGATCACGCCGAGTCGCTCGGCTGCGTGGGCGACCGCCTGGTCGGTCGGCTCCTCGAGCACGCGCGTGAACGCCGCATCGGTCGCCCACCAGCGAACGTCGGCGGTTCGTTCGAACAGGTTCCGTACGATCAGCTGCACGAGCGTCTGTGCGAGATCGACGAGACGGGTGCCCTCGAGATCCTGGGCGAGCGTGTCGGTGATCACCCGGCCGTGCTCGATCCGGCTGCGAACGACTTCCTGGAACGACGCCGAGTTGCTCGCTGCCTCCTTCGCCAGGTTCTTGACCTCCGACGCGACGACGTTGAAGCCGCGCCCGGCCTCGCCGGCGCGCGCCGCCTCGATCGAGGCGTTCAGGGCCAGCAGGTTGATCTGGCCGGCGATCGCGTCGTTGATGCGGGCATAGCGTTCGATGTCGGCCGAGACATCGCTCATCACCATCTGCATCCGCCGTGGCATCGGTCCTCCTCCGTCGTCTCGCAACGTCGCGCGAGATCGGGGCGGAACGTCCTGGGAAGCCGATCGCCCGCACGGAGGTGCCGGGATCAGACGGCGACGAGGTGTGGCTCGCTGGCCGCGGTCTCGTGTTCGGCGTCGTCGTGCACGCTCGCGACCTTGGACGGCGTCGGCGTCTCGGTCTCGGGTTCGCCGCTGTAGCGGTTGTGGTACTGCTGGCCGGTCATGTCGCGGATCTCGAACATGACCTCGTCGATCATCGACCGCCAGGCGAGGTGCTCGGGGCCGCGACCGCGGTACCGCTCGGGGAGGATCGGCCGCCCGATCGTGATCGAGCACGCCTTGCCGAGCTTCGGCATGTTGGCGTCGATCGGCTGGATGTCGTCGGTGCCGACGATGCCGACCGGGAAGATCGGGCAGCCGATCTGCATCGCGAGCCGCGCCGCGCCGGTGCGGCCCTTGTAGAGGTCGCCATCACGGCTGCGGGTGCCTTCGGGAAAGATGCCGAAGAGCTCACCGCGACCCAGCACCTCGGCGGCGGCGTCGAGCGCCGCCTGGCTCTTGTCGCCGCCCGACCGGTCGATCGGGATCATGCCCATCGCCGGAAACAGGAACTTGGTCTTCCATGAGTCCATGTACTCGGCCTTGCCGACGAAGCTGATGTTGCGCGGCACCGTCAGCATCAGGAACGCGGAGTCGAGGAAGCTGATGTGGTTGGGACACAGGATCGCCGGGCCGTCGTCGGGCAGTCGGTCGTAGCCGCTGCGCTCGATGGTCCAGAGCTTGGTGGCGACCGGGGCGAGCACTCGTCGCGACCGCGCTTGCAGGCGATTCGCTCCTGTCGTCATATCGCCCCACTGTAGGCCACCCGGGTTCCCGCTGACAGGGGCGAACGTTGAAACTGTGTGAACTCGACGTGCTACAGCTCGATGCCGAGCAACTCGGCCGCGGCGCGCGTGGACTCGCCGCGTGCGGCGGCCGCGTCGACGGCGTCGACCGCGCCGGGTGAGTCGAGGTCGTCGTCGAGGCGCTCGCGCACCTCGTCCAACACGTCGCCCGGAGCGCCGTCGGCACTCCCCCGCCAGGCCGCCAGCCGGTCGGTGTTGCGGTCCATCAGACCGTCGTCCCACTCCCACTCGGTGCGGTAGTGGTGCTCGATCAGGCCGAGTCTGATCGCCATCGGGTCGTACGCCTCGCGGAGCTTGTCGACGAACACGAGGTTGCCGAGGCTCTTCGACATCTTCTCGCCGTCCATCGCGATGAGGGCGGTGTGCATCCAGTGCTTGACGAAGGGGGCGCCCGTCGCGGCCTCGGACTGTGCTCGTTCGCACTCGTGATGCGGGAAGATCAGGTCGGCCCCGCCACCGTGCAGGTCGATCGTGGTACCGAGTTCGCGCAGGGCGAGCGCGCTGCACTCGATGTGCCAACCCGGTCGGCCGGCGCCCCACATGGTGTCCCACGACGGTTCGTCGGGGGCCGACGGATGCCACAGCACGAAGTCGAGCGGGTGCCGCTTGTTCGTGTCGTCGACCTGCCCGCCGCGCTGGCGGGCGAGATCGAGCATCTCGTCCTCGGAGTAGTGGCTGAGCGAGCCGAACGACTCGAACTTCGACACGTCGAAGTAGACCGAGCCACCCGCCTCGTAGGCGTAGCCGCGGTCGAGCACCATGCCGATGAAGCCCCGGATGTCGGGGATCGCCGACGACGCTCGCGGTGTCGACGCGACCGGCAAGGCGTTGAGCGCGACCATGTCGCGCTCGAACCGGGCCTCTTCGGCGGCGGCGAGATCGAGGTAGTGGACGCCGAGCTCGCGCGCCTTCGCGAACAGCGGATCGTCGACGTCGGTGACGTTGCGGACGACCGTGACCGTGTGCCCCTTGTCGAGGAGATGTCGGGTCAGCACGTCGTACGAGATGAACGTCGCCGCGTGCCCGAGGTGCGTCGCGTCGTACGGCGTGATGCCGCACGTGTACATCAGGACCTGCTCGTCGGGGTCGAATGGCACGATCGCCTGACGCGCGGTGTCGAACAGCTGGAGGATGCCCATGCCTCAGCCCTCAACCGCGTGCGGGTCGTGATTGATTCCCGTGACCTTCGGCGCGACCCGGGTCTTGTAGCGCACGTTGAGCTGGAGCAGGACCGCCGTGAACGCTTCGATGGCGGTCGCGTTCGACAGCTCGCCGGCGTCGAGCGGCCGGCAACCGGGGATCTTCCCGGCGATCTCGATCACGGTCGTGACCGCGGCGGTGTCGTCGCCGCAGATGAGCACGTCGGAGTCGATCGGCTCACCGATGTGACCGAGCTCGGTCGCCGGGAGATGGTGGAACGCCGCGACCACGCGGCTCTCGGGCACGGCGGCCTGCACGTGGGCGGCGACGCTCCCGCGCGGCGGGACGAGCGGCTGGAACTCGCGGCCGACGCGAATCAGGGCGTTCGCCATGCTGATGACGATCTTGTCGCGCAGCTGGTGGTGGTGCTCCTGGGCGATCGTGGCCGCCGAGTCCCACGGCGTGGCGATCACGACCACCTCGCACTCCGAGGCCATGTGGTTGTCGCCGTAGCCGAGCAGGTCGTCGAGATCGGGGAACCGCTCGACGAAGACGTCGCGGCTCTCCATCGCGCGGTACTTCGATCGCGAGCCGATGATCGACTCGTATCCGACGCTCGCCAAGCGGGCCGCCAGGCTGCTGCCTGCGGGCCCGCTTCCGCCGATCACACCGATTCGCTGACGCGACATGCCCCGGAGCCTTGCACATCGGCGACGTCGGTGACCCAACCGGCTACGTTGCCCAGCATGGGAATCCTCGAGGGCAAGAAGATCGTCGTCACGGGTGTGCTCACCGATGCGTCGCTCGCGTACGGGGTCGCCCGGATCGCACTGGACGAGGGCGCCGAGATCGTGTTGACCGGCGCCGGGCGGGCGCTCCGCCTGACGCAACGCACGGCCCGCAAGCTCGGCCAGAACCCCGACGGGTCCGAGATCGACGTGTTCGAGCTCGACGTCACGGTGCCCGAGCAGGCCGAGGCGGTGCGCGACGCATTGGCCGACAAGTGGGGCCGTGTCGACGGGGTACTGCACGCGATCGGGTTCGCGCCCGAGTCGTGCCTGGGCGAGAACTTCATGGACGCGCCGTGGGACGACGTCGCCGTCGCCATGCACATCTCGACGTACTCGCTGAAGGTGCTGGCCGAGACGTTCCTGCCGCTCATGCAGGACGGCGGATCGATCGTCGGGCTCGACTTCGACAACCAGCAGGCCTGGCCGGCGTACAACTGGATGGGGGTCGCGAAGTCGGCGCTGCAGTCGCTGTCGCGCTACCTCGCGAAAGAGCTCGGCCCGCAGCAGATCCGGTGCAATCTGGTGGCGGCCGGACCGGTCCGCACGATGGCGGCCAAGTCGATTCCCGGCTTCGCGTTGTTCGAGGACACCTGGGACGGCCGCGCCCCGCTCGGCTGGGACGTGAACGACGCCGAGCCGGTCGCCAAGGCGGTCGTCGCACTGCTGTCCGACTGGTTCCCGGCGACCACCGGCGAGATCATCCACGTCGACGGCGGCTATCACGCCGTCGGCGCCTGAGCCGTTCGTTCCGTACTCGCCGCGGTTCCGGCTCGACCGCTCGCCCACATCCGTCGGCTCTGTGCGCCTGCTCAGCGCGGCGCCCGTGTCGCCAGCCAGTCGCGGATGACGGCCGCCGCCGTGCGGCTCGTGATGCTCGACAGCGCGTCGAACGCGTGCTCGGCACCGTGCACCGGCACCCACTCGACGGGACGACCGGCATCCCTGAGCACCGCCGCGAACTGCTCACCCTCGCCCGGCGGCACCAGGGTGTCGCGGGTGCCGTGCACGAGGAGGAACGGCGGCGAGTCGGCGTGGACCAGATCGATCGGCGACACCGCTCGGTAGCG
>JAUHYJ010000199.1 GCA_030425785.1 Acidimicrobiia bacterium
AGCTGCGGGAACGCCACCGGGTCGACGCCGGAGAACGGGCGGTCGGTGCCGTCGATCGTGCCGCTGAAGGTCCGGAGCGGCGACACCGCGGTCAGCTCGGGGATCTCGCGCAGCGCCTCGGCGACGTTCGGCGACACCGGCTGGAACGAGTCGTTGTCCCACACGATGTAGTCGGCGGTGACCGACCGGTCGAGGATGTCGGTGAACGTGCTGCGGAGCGAGTACGCGAACACCGCCGCGGTGGCGATCATCGCGACACCGATCATCAGCGCGGAAGCGGTCCGGGCGGTGCGCCGCGGCGAACGCGACGCGTTGTCGCGTGCGAACCGGCCCGGGGTTCCGAACAGGCGCTGGATCGGGGCGCCGATCGCGCGGCTGATCGGCGAGGCCACGGTCGTCGACAGGCTCGTGACGCCCAGGAAGGTCAGCAGGGCACCGCCGCCGGCGAAGACCGCCAGCCCGGTGCCGCCCCCCGGCCGGGCGAAGATCCCGACCAGGAACATGACCACGCCGATGCCGGTGACGATGCCACCGCCGAGGAGGCGGCGGCTGACCCGGAGGGCGTCGAAGCCGATCTCGGGCCGCATCGCGGCGACCGGCGGGATGCGCGACGCGCGCACGGCCGGGATGAGCACCGACAACAGGGTGATGCCGATGCCGACGACCGCCGCCACGACCACGGTGAGCGGCTTGAGCACCAGCGACGTGTCGGGGAAGCCGCCGCCGGCGGCGTTGAACGCACCGATGATCATGGTGGCCACACCGAAGCCGCCGAACACGCCGATCGCCGTCGCGAGGACCGCGACCACCAGCGCTTCCATCACCACGAGTCGTCGGATCTGCGAACCGCTGGTGCCCACGGCGCGCAGGAGCGCGAGCTCACGGAGGCGCTGGCCGATCGTGATGCCGTAGATGTTGTTGATCACGAACGCCGCCACGAAGGCCGTGACGACGGCGAACGTGAGCAGGGCGATCCGCAGCACGTCGATGATCTGGCCGATCTGGTCCTTGACCTCCTCGGCCAGCTCCTCGCCGGTGATCACCTCGGTGCGGTCCGGGAGGATGTCGGCGACCGCGTCGCGCGCGGCCTCGATGTCGGTGCCGGGTTCGAGGACGACGCTGATGTCGTTCACGAGATCGCCGCGGTCGAGCACCTCGACGGCGGTGTCGAAGTCCATCGCGACCGTGGTCGCGCCGACGAAGCCGTCCGACTCGCCCTGCCCGATGAGGCCGACGATCTCGAAGGTCCGGCGTCGGTCGTCGAAGGCGACGGTGATGTCGTCACCGACCTCGAACCCGACCCGGTCGGCGGTCGCCTTGTCGATCGCGACCTCCTCGATGCCGCTCGGAGGGCGGCCCTCCTTCAGCGTGACGCCGTTGAGTCCGTCGTCGGGCTCCCACGAGACGGCCAGCTTCGGCGCGCCCGAGGTCTGCACCGGGTCGCCGGCAGGGTCGATCATCTCGGCGAATCCCTGGACCCCAGGCGCGACGACGGCGACGCCCGGTACCTCGGCGATGTCGTCGACGATCGAGCCCGGGATCGGGTCGCGCTCGGACTCGAGTTCGTTGCCGCCGGTCAGCTCGGCGCGGACGTACAGGTCGACGTCACCGACGAGGCTGTCGACGAGCTCGTCGAACGTGGCCTTCATGCTGTCGGCGAGCACGAACGACCCGGAGGTGAACGCGACACCGGCGAGGATCGCCAGCCCGATGATGAGGTTGCGGCCCCATCGGGCGCGCAAGGACTTGCGTGCGAGGGTCGTGATCATCGCTCAGTGCCCCATCTGCTTCATGCGATCGATGATCGAGTCGGCGGTCGGCGATGCGATGTCGTCGACGACGCGACCGTCGGCGAGGTACACGACGCGGTCGCTGTAGGCGGCCGCGTACGGGTCGTGGGTGACCATCACGATCGTCTGGCCGAACTGATCGACCGCGTTGCGCATGAAGCTCAGGATCTCGGTGCCGCTGTTCGAGTCGAGGTTGCCGGTCGGCTCGTCGGCGAAGATGATCGTCGGTCGTGTGGCCAGGGCGCGCGCAACGGCCACGCGCTGCTGCTGGCCGCCGGACAGCTCGCTCGGGCGATGCGTGAGGCGGTCGCGCAGCCCGACGGTGTCGATCACGCGATCGATCCACTCGGCGTCGCCGCTCGCGCCGCCGAGCATCAGCGGCAGCCGGATGTTCTCGTCGGCCGTGAGCGTCGGGATGAGGTTGAACGACTGGAACACGAAGCCGACCTCGTTGCGTCGCAGCTCGGTCAGCTGCTTGTCGCTGAGGTCGGCGAGGTAGGTCGAACCGATGAAGGCGGCACCCTCGGTGAGGCTGTCGAGCCCGGCCAGGCAGTGCAGGAGTGTCGACTTGCCCGAGCCCGACGGGCCCATGATCGCGGTGAACCTCCCGGGGGCGAATCGCAGGTCGATCCCGTCCAGTGCGTGGACGGCGTTGTCGCCGATGCCGTAGGTCTTGCGGGCGTCGATGACACCGGCGGCCGCCGTGAGCGTCGCGGCAGGGGTGGGGGCGGACGAGTCGGTCATGACGAACAGTGTGCCCGTTCGGGTGACGTCGGTCGTCCCACCTTTGGATGATCGCCGTTCAGCCGGACGGACGATGGACCTTCGACGCCCGAACGCGGACGCCGCGACCGGGGTCGGGAATGCTGCGCTGGCCGATGCCCGGGCAGCGGTACGCTCGGTCATCGTGACGTCGTGCGCCCAGTGCGACCAGCCGGTGCCCGAAGGTGCACGGTTCTGCCCCTCGTGCGGCTCGCCGCAGCAGCGCGGCCCCGAACCCCAGGCCAGCGAGGAGCGTCGGGTGGTGACGGTGGTCTTCGCCGACCTCGCAGGGTTCACCTCACTGGCCGAGGGGCGCGACCCCGAGCAGGTCAAGCGCCTGGTCGACAGTGCGTTCGAGCTGCTGGTCGCGGACGTCGAGCGCTACGGCGGGGTCGTCGACAAGCTGCTCGGCGACGGGATCGTCGCATTGTTCGGCGCGCCGGTCGCACACGAGGACGACGCCGATCGGGCCGTGCGAGCCGGCTTGGCGATGCAGCAGACGTTGGCCGCCTTCCGCGACGACCACCCGGCCGACGAGCTGCGGATGCGGATCGGCATCAACACCGGCGAGGTGCTGGTCGGCACGATCGCCGGCACCGACTACACCGCGATGGGCGACGTCGTGAACACCGCGGCGCGACTCCAGCAGGCGGCGCCGATCGACGCCGTGTTCGTCGGCGACGGCACGCGGGTGCTGTGCTCGCCCCACGTCCGCTTCGCGGAGGTCGACGCCCTGCAGCTGCGAGGCCGTGCCGGCGCCGTCGACGTCTGGCGCGCGATCGCCGTCGACCGTGCCAACCCACGCCGCCGATGGTCGTCCGACGTCCCGTTCGTCGGCCGGACCGCCGAGCTCAACATCCTGCGCGCCGTGATCTCGACGGTCCGCTCGGGGCGCGGGGCCATCGTCGCCGTCTCGGGCGAGGCCGGGATCGGCAAGTCCCGCCTCGTCGGTGAGGCGATCGCGGAACTGGTCACGTCCGAACCCGACGCCCTCCTGCTCGAGGGGGCGTGCGCGTCGTACGGCGAGACGAGCGTGTGGTGGCCGGTCGCCGGCAGCGTGCTGCAGCAGCTCGGTCTCGACCGGCTGCCCCAGGACGAGCACCTGCGCGAACGGATCATCGACCGGCTCCGGCCGTTCGACGATCTCGAACCGGGGTCGGACGACTTCGACCGCTTCGTCGAGTTCGTGCTCCATCTGCTCGGGCGTCCGTCGGCGCTCGACGCACTCGGCCCGATCGCGGTCCGCGACGCCGTGGTTGCGGGCATGGTGCGGGGCCTGCGCCGGCGAGCCGAACGGTCGCCGGTCGTGATGTGGATCGACGACGTCCAGTGGGCAGCGCCCGTCCTGCTCGACCTGCTCGAACGCGTCGCCCGCCAGCTGGCCGGTCTGCCACTGCTGATCGCGACGACCATGCGGACCGACACCGACGTCGCCGAGCGCTGGCCGCCGGCCGTCGAGCCGGCGCTGCACCTGCACCTCTCGCTCGAGCCGCTGCCCGAACCCGATGCCCTGGCCTTGATCGAGCAGGCGGCCGGTTCGCAGCTCGAGCGGGGGGTCGCGAAGGCGATCTCGGCCCGCAGTGGCGGGAACCCGCTGTTCCTCATCGAGCTGGCACGGCTGGCGACGCTCGAGGACGGCCCGGACGCCGGTGACCTCCCCGGGTCGCTGCGTGCGCTGATCGCCGCCCGCATCGACCAGTTGTCGGCCGCGGAACGCGAGGTGCTCGACAACGCCGCCGTGATCGGCAACGACGGCCCCGTGGCGTCGCTGCGGATCTTCGCCGAGGAGCTCGGGCAGGCGTACGACCCCGACGCGTTCCGTGCGCTCGTCGACGCCGATCTGCTCGTCAGAGACCACCGGCGTTGGCGGTTCCGCAGCGACGTGGTGCGCGAGGTCGCCTACCAGACGCTGACCAAGCAGGTGCGTGCCCAGCGCCATGCCGGGGTCGCCCTGCACCTGGCTCAGCACGACCCACGTCTCATCGACCGCCGTGCGCACCACATGGCGTGCGCGGCCGAGATCGTGGTCGAGCTCGGAGCTGTCGACGGCGTCCCCGACGATGCTCGCGAGCTGGCGGTGAGGTGGCTCGGCGAGGCCGGATGGTCATGGCGTCGACAGGGTGCTGCGCGCCGTGGTGTCGCCGTCGTCGACCGTGCCCTCCGGTTGGTCGACTGGGTGTCCGAGGCGGGCCGCGAGCTCCGGCTGCTGCTGATCGAGCTGCTCGTCGATCTGCACCGCTATCCGCGCGCCCGGACCGAGATCGCGGAGCTGCGCGAGGACGCCGAACGCGCCGGTGACGCCGTCGTCCTCGCCGAGTCGTCGCGCCTGCTCGGCACGATCGAGCAGATGGAGGGCGATCTCGTCGCGGCCCGGCGCGACCTCGGTCGTGCGCTCGAGGCCCTGCGCGAGCTCGGCGACGACGCCCGCCTCGCGGAGGCACTCCGCGCCCGTGGGTTCGCAGAGCTGTTCGGCGGGTCGTTGGCCGACGCCGAGCGGTTCCTCCTCGAGGCCGCCGAGCTCTACGACCAGCGGGTCGACGATCCGCGCGGTGCGGCGTGGGTCCAGCAGAACCTCGCGTGGGTGTCGTTCCTGTCGGGTGATCACGCCACCTCAGAGCGTCGGCTCCAGACCGCCATCGCCGAGTTCGAGGCGCTCGGCGACCGCAGCGGGCGGTCGTGGTCGCTCGGCTTGCTCGGGTACGTGTGCCACTTCAACCGCCGCAACGACGAGGCGCTCGAGATGGCCGAGCGGGCGCTCGTCGACGCTCGCCAGTGGGGCGACACGTGGGGCGCGTCGATGATGCTCAACCTGCAGGCGAGCGTGCGGCTCTGGCGCGGCGAGCTGCACGACGCGCACGACCTCGCGGAGCGGGCACTCGCCGGCTTCCGCAAGATCGACGACCGGTTCGGCCAGATCCAGGCGCTGGGCGTCCTGAACCGGACGTCGGTCGCGCTCGGGTGGCTGTCCGAGGCCGACCGCTCGGTCGAGGAGATCCTCGTGCTGTCGAACTCGTTCGGCGAGCTCGCGTACCCCGACATCGCCGCCGCGGGCGCCGCCATGCACCGCGGTCGCGGCAGCGAGGCGTTCGAACGCGCCACCGAGGCGGTCGGGCGCCTCGACACGACCGGGGCCAACGTCGACGAGGGCCGGATCGTCGCCGCGTTCGGCCAGATCCTGACGGGCGCGCCCGACGCGGCGTTGGCGACCTTGCTCGAGGTCGCCGTCGAGAGCTCGCCGTTCGCGCTCGCGGCGAGGGCGACCGCGTCGGCCATGCTCGGCGACCACGATCGGGCGACCCAGGACGCCGATGCCGTCGCCGCGATGTCCGACGTCAGCTACTGGGATCTCTGCATCGCTCTCGCCGCCGGGTACGGCGCATCGTCCGGCACGCAGCGTGAGGCACGAGGTGCCCGGCTGTTCGCGACCGTGTCGGGTGTCGCCGATCGCATGATCGTCGGCTACGTCGAGCGCCTCGCGGGTCGGGTCGCGGTGCGGTCGTCGCTCGGCGAAGACCCGTCCGTGCCGGCGCTCGCTGCCGCGGGAGCGTCCGACCTCGGTGGCTGGGCCACCGTCGCCGACCGCATCAACGCCGTCGCCGTCTGACCGGCGCGCCGCCGCACGTCGTCGGACATCGTCGGACGACGTCAGGCGTCGGCGGGCGGGAAGCGCAGGATGAAGCGCGCGCCCCCGAGCGGGGCATCGACCACGGTGACCGAGCCGCCGGCCGCTCGGACCGTCGTGTCGACGACGGCGAGACCGAGCCCGGCACCGCCGGCGTCGCGGGTGCGAGCGTCGTCGAGGCGGACGAACCGCTCGAAGATGCGAGCGCGATCACGGGTGGGTACGCCGGCGCCGTCGTCGTCGATCGTCACGACCACCGAGCCGTCGGCGTCGCGCCGGACCGCGACCGCGACCTGCGTGTCGGCATGCCGGGCCGCGTTGTCGAGGACGTGCGTGACCGCTCGAAGGAGCTCGTCGGCGTGGGCCCGGACCTGACCGGCCGACACGCCGGTCGTGTCGATGGGGACGCGTCGCGGTGCCGCCGCGGCAGCGAGCACGATGTCGTCGACGTCGACGACCTGGCCGGGATCGGTGCGCTGTTCGTCGTGGCGGGCGAGTGCGAGCAGATCGTCGACGAGCACACCCATGCGCTCGGCCTCGGCGAGCACGCCACCGGCGAGCTCGGTGTCGCCGGCGCCGTCCGCCAAGACGGCCTCGGCCTGGACTCGGATCGCGGCGATCGGCGACCTCAGCTCGTGCGACGCGTCGGAGACGAACTGCCGCCGTCGTTCGTCCTCGCGCTGCATG
>JAUHYJ010000200.1 GCA_030425785.1 Acidimicrobiia bacterium
CCGTCGGCTGGAGCGCGTTGCGGGCGATGTGGTTGGTGAACACCTGGCGGGTCGTCAGGCCACGCATGAACGCCGTGCGCGCATAGTCGGAGTCGAGGGCGTTGATCGTGCCGGCCCGGGTGATGCGGGCCAGGTAGCCGAAGTACACCATCAGGACGGCGATGACCGGCAGGAGCAGATGCTGCATCTGTGTCAGGATGCCGGAGCCGTCGGGCGGGTTGGCCTGCACCTTGAAGAAGCCGAACGGCACCGCGAGGAACGCCAGGAGCAGGACGCCGGCGACGAACTCGGGGATCGACGACAGGGCGAGGCCCCCGTTGACGATGGTCCGGTCGATCCAGGTGTCCTTCTTGTAGGCGGCGACGAGGCCCCCGACCACCGAGAGCGGCACCACGATGATCAACGAGAACAGGACGAGCTTGGCGGAGTTGCCGAGCGCCGTCCAGACGATGTCCATGACCGGCTCACCGGCGGCAACCGAGAACGACTCGCCGAAGTCGAGCGTGAACACCGACTTCGCGAGGTTGGCGAGCTGGGTCGGAACGGAATCGTTCAGTCCGAGCGACTCGGTGACCGACGCCAACCGCTCCGGCGACGCCGTGCCGCCCGCGATCTTGCGGGCCGGGTCACCGGGTGCGATGTTCGGGATGAGGGTGACGATCACGAGCAGGATCGCGAGTGTCACGAGCGACAGCGCAAGCCGTCTGATGATGAATCTGGCCACAGGGACCCCCAGATGTCGTGGCGGGCGGAGAAGGACAACGTAAAAGGGGTGGGGCCGAAGCACCACACATCGTCGACGTCAAGCGAGTAGCGGGACGAACGAGTTCGTCAGGCCTTGCTCGTGTTCTGCAGTCGGAGGACGCCGAGCGCCGTCACCTGGACCCCCGACACGTTGGCGCTGTGCGCCGCCAGGTAGTCGAAGAAGATCGGGTACACGGCGGGCGTGTCCTCGTGCAGGAGCGCCTGGATCGAGCTGATCGGAGCGCTCTTCGCGTCGGCAGTGGTCGCCGCCTGATAGTCGGCGAACAAGCCGTCGAACTCCTCGGAGTTGTAGTTCGACGAGTTCCAGTCGCCCCCGGTCGCCAGCGCACGTCCGAAGTAGATGTCGGGCGTCGGCCGGTGTCCGTAGTCGACGATGCCGATCTCGGCCGAAGCGCCGCACGGCGCGGTCGGCGAGCCGGTGTCGGGCTGAGCACCCCACTCGGCACCGGCGCACCAATACTCGCCGTAGAAGTCCGAGTTCGGGGTGACGCCGACGGTGGCGTTGATGCCGATCTCGCGCAGGTCCTGTTCGAGGATCGCCGCCATGCGCGGGATCTCCTGCAGGTCGCCGACCTGGATGACGGCGTCGAAGCCGTCGGCGTAGCCGGCATCGCTGAGCAGCTGCTTGGCCATCTCGATGTCGCGGGGCCGCTGCTCCTGAGAGGCGTCGAACCCGTCGAAGGTCGGGTAGACCGGGTGGTCGTTCGCGATCTGCGCCTGGCCCTGGTACAGGGTGTCGACCATCAGCTGACGGTTGACGGCGAATCCGATCGCCTGACGCACACGCGGATCGGTGAACGGCCCGCCGTCGGGGATCTGGGTGTTGAACCAGATCTGACGGTGGTTGGCCGACGGCGGCTTGAGCACCGTGAAGTCCGGGTTGTCGAGCAGGTTGGCGCCGTCGGCGACCGCGAACTGCTGGATCAGGTCGATCTCGCCACCGGCCATCGCGGCGACCTGGGTGCCGCCCGAGTCGAAGCCCTGCAGGATCACCTCGTCGAGGTTGACCGCACCGCCCCACCAGTTCGGGTTCGGGACGAAGCTCGCCCGGAACGAGGTGGCGTCGAAGTCCTGGAGCATCCAGGCGCCGGTCCCGCTCGGACGCTCGTCGAGCGTCGTACCGTCGGTGTAGTCGGCCGGGGTGATGAGCGACTGGGTGTTGAAGATCGAGAGCAGCACCGGCAGGTTGCCGTTCGGGCCGTCGAGGTTGACGACCACGGTCAGGTCGTCGGGCGTCTCGGTCGAGCCTTCGGTCAGCCCCGGCACGATGCCGGCGACGACGGCGATGCGGTCGAGGGTCGCTGCGACGTCGGCGGAGGTGAACGGCGAGCCGTCCTGCCACGTGACGCCCTCGCGCAGCGTGAACGTCCACGCCGAGCCGTCGTCGTTCGGCGTCCACTCGGTGGCGAGGCCGGTGGCGCCGATGCCCTCGTCCTCCGCGAGGCCGACGAGGTACTCGAACGCCATCGCGCACACCGAGTACGTCCCGAGGTCGAGCATGTTGAGCGGGTCGAGACCCGAGTTGGCGTCGCCGGTCTGGATGCCGGCGGTCAGGATGCCACCGGCGCTCGGAGCGGCCGTGGTGCCGGGCGCCGAGTCGGGCTCGGTCGACGCGGTGTCGTCGCTGCCCTCGGTCGCGGGCGGTGCCGCATCGTCGTCATCGTCGCCCCCGCACGCGGCGAGGACGGCACCCATGGTCGGCACGGAGAGGCCGACGATCGTGCCCCGCCGCAAGAAGCTGCGACGGCTGAGGCGACCCTGCTGATACGCCTCCATCACGGAGCGCTGCATCGGGGCCGCATCGCGGCGCAGGCGGTCGAAGAGCTTCCAATTCATGTGTCCTCCCCGTGGTTGACGTGCGCGCATGAGGTGTCACGGGGTCCCCAGCGCCTTCGTTCGACCGTAGCAGTGATCGGAAGCGCTTCAAAGAACGCCCGTCGGGAGCGGCCGCGAACGGGCGCTCGGGACACTCACTCAACCGCGCCGGCGGTCGATGCGGTCGGCGCCGGGATCGATGCCCGGCAGCTGAGCCTCGAAGGCACCGAGGTACTCGGTCGCGAGCTCGGTGACGATCGCTTCGACCTCGGACCAATTCTCGGCCCGCACACCGTCGGTGAGGTGTCGGTTGTATGGCTGCGCGAACGCGATGACGGTGTTGCCGGCGGCGCGCAGCTGATCGATGTTGTGGGGCGCATCGTCGATGTACGCGTCCGCCTCCACCTGGGGTTTCGCGCCGAGGAAGCACAGGTCGCGATACGGGATCTTGTGGATGTCGAGCCACGCCGCGGTGTCCGCGACCGCCTTCTCGTGGCCCCAGTGGACGTACAGCCGATGCGTGATGATCCGGATCCAGATCCCGGCGTCCGACAGCCGCCACAGGGCGTCGGCCGCTCCCTCGATCACCGGCATCGTGCGGAACATGTCGTGCTCCATCACCGCGATGCGGTGGTAGTGCGAGTACTCGTCGGGGCCGAACCCCCACTCGTGGAAGTCCCAGCTGCGCTCCATCGGCAGGGTCTCGGGGTCGAGGCCCTTGATGCCGGCGTAGATCTCACGGAAGCGATGGGTGTGGTTGGCGACGACGCCGTCGAGATCGACGCCGAGGATGAACGTGCCGTCGCGCGACGCCATGTCAGCGACTCGGCTCCTGGGCCAGCAGCGCCGCGCCCGGCGAGACGGCGAGCATCGGGTCGTCGGGCCCACCGACCTCGACGGCACGGCCGGCGACGATGCGCTTGCGGATCGCTCCCGACACGGTGTCGACCGCGATCGTGCCGAGGATCACGACCACCAGCGCCAGACCGGCCTGGTCGTACTCCTGGAACCGGATGGCGTCGACGAGGGCGCCGCCGATGCCGCCGGCGCCGACGATGCCGAGCACCGCCGACGCACGGATGTTGATCTCGAACCGGTAGAGCAGGAACGAGGTGAGCTCCGGGGCGACCTGCGGGACGACGCCCCAGCGCAACCGCTGGACCGACGAGGCTCCGACCGCGTCGGCGGCCTCGATCGGACCCTTCTGGACGTTCTCGATGATCTCGTAGAACAGCTTGCCCAGGCTGCCGAGCGAGCCGACCCCGATGGCCAGCACGCCGGCCATCGGGCTGAGGCCGAAGACCGGCACGAACAACAGCGCGAGGATGACCTCCGGCACGGCGCGCAGGATGTTGAACACCTGGCGGGTGACCCACGCGATCGGCCGCCCGACGAGGTTCTCGGCCGCGAGGAAGCTGAGCGGGACCGCGAAGACCGCGGCGATGATCGTGCCGATCCACGCCATCGCGATCGAGTCCCACATCAACCCGATCATCCGGGTGCGTTCCTCGCTCGTCCACGGGAACTCGTCGAACATCACGCCGAAGAGGTTCCACATGTCGGCGGGCGCGTCGAGCAGGCGGGACCACTTCAGGTCGACCGAGACGAGCGACCAGCCGATGAGCACGACGAACACGGTGCTCAACACGAGCTTGAACGTGTCCCGTGGCTTCGACGGCAGCTGGATGCGTGCCGACGCGGAGTTGGTCGGGCTGCTCACACCAACCGCCTCCGGATCCGGACCGACACCCACTCGACGATGAACACGACGAGGAAGAACATGAACACGAGGCCCCAGAGCTTGTCCCACTGGCCACGATTGCGGAAGAAGTCGAGCCGGTTGCCGATGCCGCCGGCACCGACGAGCCCGAGCACCGCCGATGCCCGCAGGTTCAGCTCGAAGTCGTAGAGCGCGTACGAACTGAACGCCGGCAGGATCTGCGGTACGACCGCGGTGCGCAGCATCTGGCTGTGCGACGCCCCCGCCGCGTCGGCAGCCTCGATCGGCCCCATGTCGATCCCGTCGAGCGTGTCGGCTGTGAGCTTGGTCATGACCGCCAGCGAGAAGAAGAACAGCGCGAGCAGACCGCTCAGCGCGCCGATGCCGACACCGAGCACGAACAGACCCGCCCACAGCAGGTCCGGGATCGAGCGGATGACGTTGTTGATCGAGCGGAGGATCACCCGAGGTACGACGTACGGGTTGCCGACCTCGGTCGACCAGAGCGCCAGGGGCAGCGACACGATCACCCCGCCCGTCGTACCGAGCACGGCCATCTGGAGCGTCTCGACGAACGCCTTGCGCGACCGCTCCGAGAACATCTCGCCCCAGCGGATGTTCCACAGTCCGTCGAGCACCGGGTTGGGCCGCTGGAGATCCTCGATGATCCCGCTGAACGAGAACCCGACCCGCCGCGCGGTGATCACGGTGAACACCACGACGAGGACCCACACTCCGATCGCGAAGAGCGACGGCTTCGGCTTGGGCGGCAGCTGCAGCCGCTCGTCGCTCACAGAGCGGCCTGCTTTTCCATGGTGTCGTCCGCCGTCAGGCTGCGGCCGTAGATGTCCTCGAACACCTGGGCGTCACAGGCGCTGCCCGGCCCGTCGAACACCAGCTCGCCGGAACGCAGGCCGATGATGCGGTCGGCGTACGCCGTCGCGAGGTCGAGGAAGTGCAGGTTGACGATCGTGGTGATGCCGAGATCGCGGCTGATCTGCTGCAGGTACTTCATCACGACGTGGCTGGTGGGCGGATCGAGCGACGCGACCGGCTCGTCGGCGAGGATGATCTTCGGTTCCTGCGCGAGCGCGCGTGCGATACCGACGCGCTGGCGCTGACCGCCCGACAGGTTGCTCGCCCGGACGTACGCGCGGTCGAGGATCTCGACCCGCTGGAGCGCCCTCGCGGCGATCTGGATGTCGCGGTCGGGGTACCTGCCGATCAGGGTTCGCCACGTCGGCACCTGGTGCAGGCGACCCATCAGCACGTTGTTGATGACGCTCGTGCGGTCGACCAGGTTGAAGCCCTGGAAGATCATGCCGACTTCGGAGCGCAGTGCGCGGCGCTCCTTGCGCGACAAGTTGGGCACGTCGTGGCCGTTGACGTCGAGTTGGCCGCTCGTGAGCGGCACGAGGCCGTTGATCGCGCGGATCAACGTCGACTTGCCGGCACCCGAGAGCCCGACGATGACGACGAACTCGCCATCGCCGATCTCGAGATCGAGATCCTTCATGGCGGTCACGCCGCCGTCGTAGATGACGTTCGCCTGCTCGAATCGAATCATGTGTGCT
This sequence comes from Acidimicrobiia bacterium, assembly GCA_030425785.1. Classification (GTDB taxonomy): domain Bacteria; phylum Actinomycetota; class Acidimicrobiia; order Acidimicrobiales; family Ilumatobacteraceae; genus Ilumatobacter. Next base: position 5,875 of record JAUHYJ010000200.1, read on the forward strand.
CTCTCATCGGGGGATCGTCCGAAACGGTAGTACGCACGGCACCGACCGACCGACTGACCACCCGCCGCGCTGACGCGCGAGCGACTCAGGCGCCCGGCAGGTCGATCCAGAACCGGCTGCCGGACCCGACCTCGCTCTCGAGGCCGATCGAGCCGCCCATCAGCTCGACGATCTGCTTCGTGATCGACAGCCCGATCCCGGTTCCTTCGATCTCACCCCGCTCGGCGCCGAGGCGGTCGGAGGGCTCGAAGATCCGGGCGGCGAGCTCGGGCTCGATGCCGGGGCCGGTGTCGTCGATCGAGATCCGGACCGTGCCCCCGGCCTGGGATGTCACCTCGACGCAGACCGCGCCTCCGACGACGTTGTACTTCACGGCGTTCGAGAGCAGGTTGAGCAGCGCCTGACGCAACCGGACGAGATCGGCGACGACCGTCGTCGAGCCGGCGTCGTGCACGTCGACGATGATCTCGCGCCGGGCGGCGATGCCGTCGACCAGCCGGACGCACTCGGCGACGACCGGACCCACCGCGACCGCCGCGAGGTCGAGATCGATCGCACCGGTCTCGATCCGGGCGAGGTCGAGCACGTCGGTGATCAGGGCGAGGAGGTGCCGGCCGGCCCCGGTGATGAAGCGCACCCGCTCCTGCTGCGGTGCGGTCAACGGGTCGTCTGCGTCGGCCTCGAGCAGTTCGGCGAAGCCCAGGATCGCGTTCAGCGGGGTCCGCAGCTCGTGGCTCATCGTCGACAGGAACTCCGACTTGGCGCGACTCGCCTCCTGGGCACGCCGCTCGGCGGCGACGAGCTCCCGGTTCGCCCGCTTCAGCTCGGAGACATCGGTCCACAGACCGATCGAGCCGACGTGCGTGCCATCGTCGTCGTAGATGGGTGCCGGGCTGTTGATGCAGGTGACACCGGAACCGTCGGGGCGCAGGAGCGTGATCTCGTACGGCTCGACGAGGCCCTGGCGGCGCCGCTCGAGCTGAT
>JAUHYJ010000201.1 GCA_030425785.1 Acidimicrobiia bacterium
CCGCAAGCTCGCCGCCGAGCTGCAGGAACACCCGAAGGAGCGCGCCGAGCACGTCATGCTCGTCGACCTGGCCCGCAACGACGTCGGCCGGGTCGCGAAGTTCGGCACGGTCCACCCGGACGAGCTGATGACGCTCGAGCGCTACAGCCACGTGATGCACCTCACGTCGCAGGTGTCGGGCGACCTCCGCGACGAGCTCGGCCCGATCGACGTGCTGCGGGCGACACTGCCGGCCGGCACCGTCAGCGGTGCGCCGAAGGTGCGGGCGATGGAGATCATCGACGAGCTCGAACCCGTCAAGCGCGGCCCCTACGCCGGCGTGGTCGGCTACGTCGACTGGTCGGGGAACCTCGACACCGCGATCGCGATCCGCACGATGTTCGTCCGGCCGCCGGACGACGACGGCACCGTCACCGCCAGCCTGCAGGCCGGCGCGGGGATCGTCGCCGACAGCGTCCCCGACGACGAAGACCTCGAGTGCCGGAACAAGGCGGCAGGTCTCCTGGCCGCGATCCCGGCGGCGCGCCGCATGACCGCCGCTCGTCGCGACGCCGGCACCCCCGCGTAGCGACGCGACTACAGCGCGAGCGCGATCAGGAAGATCACGCCGAGGAACGCGAACACCAGGCTGATCAGCACGGCCGCCAGGACGAGCAACGGGAAGCTGGTCAGTGCCGTCACCGCCGCGGTGAGGCGTGCAGAGCTCTCGAGCGGGCCGCCGGCGATGTTCCGGAAGCCGTACATCTGGCGTGACAGCACGATGGCCGACCCACTGTCGCCCCGGGTGCCGTCGATCTCGTCGTCGTCGATCGTGAACGTGTCGATCACCGTGCGCGTCCCGGCCTTTCCCTCGGAGATCAGCGTGCGCACCTCGTCGGCCAGCTCGGGTACGTGCCGTCGAACCGCACCGACGCGCCAGCGTGCGACGAACGCCGACCCGATCGCGATGGCGCCGAACACGATGCCGAGCACGATCCAGACCGTCTGGATGCCGCCCGACAGCGCCGCCGCGCCGAGCAGGAACCCTCCGACGCACACAACGAGGGTGCCGAGGAGCAGTCGCGTCGCGAACGCGGCCGCGCGTCCGGCGATCGTGGTGATGCCGTCGACGGCGCGTCGTACGAGTCGATCGATGTTGCCCGGTTCGTCCATGTCACCTCGAGTGTGCCACGCCCGACGTTCCGCCAGACTGGCGGGATGGAACTCCCTGCCGATCTCGACCGTGCTCTCGGACCTCGCGACATCGTCAGCGTCGTCGGCCCCGACGCCGAGTCGTACCTGCACTCACAGGTCTCGCAGGTCGTCACGGGCATGACGGTGGGCGAGCAGCGCTGGACGTTCGTGCTCGACCCGTCGGGCAAGATCCTCGGCCTCGCCCGGATCACCCGTGCCGACGACGAGGTCTACGCGCTCGACACCGATGCGGGCGCCGGCGAGCCGCTCGCCGAGCGGCTGCGTCGATTCATGATCCGTGTCGACGCCGCGATCGAGGTCACGGCGGCCGATGGTGAGCCGGGTGAGCCGGATGCCGATGCCGAGCGCCGCCGCGTCGAGATCGGCTGGCCGCGGATCGGCGCCGAGATCGTGCCCGGCGAGACCCTCGTCGCCGGAACCGGACTGGCGGCGGTCGCCGTCAGCTTCACGAAGGGCTGCTATCCCGGCCAGGAGCTCGTCGAGCGCATGGAGAGCCGCGGCGCCGATGCCCCGAAGTCGCTCCGGCGTGTCCCCGTCGGCGACGACACGCACCCCGGCGATCCGCTCGTGGTCGACGGCGACGAGGTCGGCACCGTCACCTCGGTCGCCGGCGGCTCAGCACTCGCGTGGGTGCGCCGCGGCGCCGATGTCGGCGAGATCGTGCAGTTCGGTTAGGCCGGCAGCCGTTCGCGCATGGCCCTGATCTCGGGGCGATCGCGGACGACGGCGAGCTCGGGTGCCTGATCGATCGAGCGGCCGAGCAGCATGAGATAGCCCTCGTGCTCGTCGGCCGCCGCGTGCTCGGCGGCCTCAAGCCAGCTCGCCGCGTTGGCGGGGTCGCCCGTCGCCGCTGCCGCACGCGCGACCGCGACCGCGAACGGCGAGGTCCGGTGCTTGACGAACGCCGCCGCCGCCAGGTCGCCGGCGCGCCGATGATCGCCGATCGCCATCAGGACGTCGACCGCGACGCGCGCGCTCTGCGGGTTGTCGGAGGGCAGCTCGTGGGGCAGGACGTCCGCGATCGCCCGCAGCTGGCCGGCGCTCGCGCCCTGCGGAGGCGCCCACCGGGCGGGTCGGCTCGATCGCAGGTCGTCGACGATGGCGGCGGCGGCGCCCTCGCGATCACCGGCGACGAGGCGTCGATGTGCCTCGTACCAGGGCGACAGCCGCTGGCCCGGTTCGAGGATGCCCGGCCGCCCGGTCTGCCACGCCGCCGTCTCGGCGTCGACCGCCCGGCCGGCGTCGGAGTTCGGGCCCGATCGCGCCGAGCGCCGGGTCGACTGCAGGATCTGGATCTGGCTGATCAGCAGGAAGGCGATGAAGATCCCGAACCCGCCGTTGCCGGTGCTGAACATCAGTGCGGCGCCGGCGGCGGTCACGACGATGCTGGCGATCGCCATGACCCGTGCGGCCTTGCGGCCGATCACCGCCTCGAGTCCGGTCATCACGAGATGGCCGCCGTCGAGTGGCAGGACCGGAATGAGGTTCATGGCACCGATCGCGGGTCCGGCCCACCAGATCGCCGCCGACGCGTCGGACTGGCGAACGCTGTCGAGCGAGAACGGGTTGACACCCATCGCGACCAAGGTCGCGAGGCTGACCGCGATGTGCGTGCCCGGCCCGGCGATCGAGATGAGGGCGCGCTGCGGACGCGACAGGACCCGGCCGCGAGCGGGTCGGAACGAGGTGTAGCCAGCCAAGAAGTCGAGCGAGATGGACGCCTCGGCTCCGGACGACCGGGCGGCGACGGCGTGTCCGAGCTCGTGGAGCAAGGTGAACACCGCGATCGCCCCTGCGAGCCACAGCCCGAACGCGTCCTGGTAGAGCAGGACGATCAGGCCGAGGAAGATGACGAAGCCCGACCGGACGTGGACGTCGAAGCCGAGCAGCCGGAACACGACACCATGCTACGGCCCCGTCCGCCGGGCCGCAGGGCGACTCGAGCGATGCGCCAGGGTCGAGCGACTCTTTCCGGCGTGCGGAACAGGGCTTCCGGTCACCCGGGGGTGCTGTGTCACACTCGGAACGTGACTTACGTCTACGCGTTCGACCATCGTCATCGGCGGTCGCCGATGACGTACAAGGGACTGCTGGGTGGCAAGGGCGCCAACCTCGCCGAGATGACCACCGTGCTCGGTCTGCCGGTGCCACCGGGCTTCACGGTGTCGACCGACGCCTGCCTCGAGTTCCTGCGGACCGGCTGGCCCGACGGGCTCGCCGACGAGGTGACCAAGCACGTCGTCAAGCTCGAGAAGTCGATGGGCCGCAAGCTCGGCGACCCCGACGACCCGCTGCTGGTCTCGGTGCGGTCGGGCGCAGCGATGTCGATGCCGGGGATGATGGACACGGTGCTCAATCTGGGCCTCAACGACGAGAGCGTCGTGGGTCTGGCCAAGGCCACCGGGAGCGAGCGCTTCGCCTACGACTCGTACCGGCGCTTCATCTCGATGTACGGCAACGTCGTCATGGGCATCGACAGCGAGGCGTTCGAGGGCCCGCTCGCGCAGGCACGCGAGGACGAGGGTGTCGCGACCGACGCAGAGCTGTCCGCCGTCGCCCTCAAGCAGCTGTGCGGCACGTTCCAGAAGGCGGTCAAGAAGGCGACGGGGTCGCCGTTCCCGTCCGACCCGCGCGCCCAGCTCGACGGCGCGATCGCCGCGGTGTTCGAGTCGTGGGACCTCCCGCGAGCCCGCGCGTACCGCGTGCGCGAGAAGATCAGCCACGACCTCGGCACCGCGGTGAACGTGCAGGTGATGGTGTTCGGCAACCGCGACGACGACTCGGCGACCGGTGTCGGCTTCACCCGCAACGCGGCGACCGGCGAGAACAAGCCGTACGGCGACTTCCTGGTCAACGCGCAGGGTGAAGACGTCGTCGCCGGCATTCGCAACACCCAGACGCTCGAGGACATGAAGTCGCGCTTCGCGACGATCTACGACGAGCTGATCGAGGCGTTCGTGCGGCTCGAGGCGCATTACACCGACATGTGCGACGTCGAGTTCACGATCGAGCAGGGCAAGCTCTGGCTCCTGCAGACGCGCATCGGCAAGCGCACCGGTGCGGCGGCGCTGAAGATGGCCGTCGACATGACCAAGGGCACGAAGGGGCCCGACGGCACGACGTGGAAGATCTCCCGCGAGGAGGCGATCACCCGGATCACCGAGGACCACATCGAGTCGGTGATGCACCCGCAGTTCGCCTCGAAGCTGCCGGCGCTGACGGTCGCACTCGGCGCGTCGCCGGGTGCCGCGGTCGGTCGGGTCTACTTCACCGCCGACGATGCCGAACACGCCGCCAAGCGGGGCGAGGACGTCATCCTCGTCCGCAACGAGACGAGCCCGGACGACGTCCACGGGATGCTGGCCTCGAAGGGCATCCTCACGGCCCGTGGCGGTTTGGTGAGCCACGCCGCGGTGGTCGCACGCGGCTGGGGGACACCGGCCGTGGTCGGCGCCGAGGCGATCCACATCGGCGACGGGCAGTTCAGCGTCGGCGACACCGTGGTCGAGCGCGGTGACTGGTTGTCGATCGACGGCACGACCGGCGAGATCATGGCCGGCCAGTGTGAGCTGGCGGGCGTGAAGCCCCCGGCCGAGTTCGACACGATCCTCGGCTGGGCCGACAAGGTCCGCAAGGGCAAGCTCGCCGTGCGCGCCAATGCCGACACCGGCGAGGACGCAGCCCAGGCGCGCGAGTTCGGTGCCCAGGGCATCGGCTTGTGCCGCACCGAGCACATGTTCCTCGCGCCCGACCGTCTGCCGATCGTGCGCGACATGATCCTGGCCAACACCCCGAAACAGGAGGAGAAGGCGCTCGAGCGCCTCCGCGAGGCGCAGGAGGCCGACTTCGTCGAGATCCTCGACGCGATGGACGGGCTGCCGGTCACGGTGCGACTGCTCGACCCGCCGCTGCACGAGTTCCTGCCTTCGGTCGAGGAGCTCAAGGTCAAGCAGGCGGCCAAGGGCAAGCTGAGCAAGAAGGAACAGCAGATGCTCGAGGCGGCCGAGCACTGGTCGGAGCACAACCCGATGATCGGCACCCGCGGCGTCCGCCTCGGCGTGATCAAGCCGGGTCTCTACGCCATGCAGGTGCGGGCGCTGCTCGCCGCCGCCGCCCGGCTGCGTGAGCAGGGCAAGAAGCCGATCGTCGAGATCATGATCCCGCTCACGGTCACTCGCGAGGAGCTCGCGCTCGCTCGCAGCTGGGTGCAGGAGGAGATCGACGCCGCGTTCGCCGGGAGTCGCCGCAAGCCGCACATCACGATCGGCACGATGATCGAGACGCCTCGGGCGGCGATCCGTGCCGACGAGCTCGCCGAGGCCGCGGACTTCTTCAGCTTCGGCACGAACGACCTCACCCAGCTGACGTTCGGGTTCAGTCGCGACGACGTCGAGAGCCACATGATGCCCGAGTACCTCCAGCTGGGTCTGCTGCCCCGCAACCCGTTCGACTCGATCGACCAGACCGGCGTGGGCGACCTCGTCCGGATGGGTGCGGATCGGGGACGCAGCACCAAGCCCGATCTGAAGCTCGGCGTGTGCGGCGAGCACGGCGGCGACCCGGACTCGATCCGGCTGTTCTTCGACGCCGGGCTCGACTACGTGTCGTGCTCGCCGTTCCGGGTGCCCGTCGCCCGCCTCGCCGCCGCCCAGGCGGTCATCAGCAACGGTTAGTGCCGGGAACGACCCGTTACAGCGCGAAGGCGTTCGCGAGGTCCCGCCAAGGCTGCATCGGCACCTCGTTGTTCGCCGTCAGGACCTGGATGCAGACGTGGTCGGCCCCGGCGGCGTGGTGCTCGCCGACGCGGGCGACGACGTCGTCGACCGTGCCCCGGACGACGATCGCGTCGATGAGTCGCTCCGAGGGGCCGTCGATGTCGTCGTCGCCGAAGCCGAACCGGCGGAGGTTGTTCGCGTAGTTCGGCAGCTGGAGGTAGCGCGTCATGTGCTGCACGGCGACTTCGGTCGCGCGAGCGCGGTCGTCGTCGATCACGCACATCAGCTCGGGTGCGAGCAGCGGCCCGTCACCCAGGATGTCGCGGGCGAACGCGGTGTGCTCGACGGGGGAGAAGTAGGGGTGGGCGCCCTGGGCGGCGGTGCCCGACAGGGCGATCATCTTCGGGCCGAGGGCGGCGAGCACCGTCGGCGGTTCGTCGTCGGCGCCGACCGCATGGAACGGAGCCCGCTCCATCGCGGCGAGGTAGTCGACCATCTGCGAGTACGGCTTCGAGTAGTCGACCTCACGCACCCGGGTGACCGAGACCTCGTGGCTGACGCCGAGCCCGAGCAGGAAGCGGCCGCCCGACGACTCGTGCAGCGTGCGCTGCGCGTTGCGAGTGGTGAGCGGGTGCCGGGCGTGGATCTGCGCGATACCCGTCGCGACCTTCATGGTCGACGTGACCTCGAGGATCTGGGCGCACGACACGATGGCGTCGCGCCCGGCGGTCTCGGGTCGCCACAGGCACGGCCAGCCCATCTGCTCGAGCTCGGCGGCGAGCTCACGGACGCGTTGGGTGGGCAGGGTGTCGAGCAGGAAGGTC
>JAUHYJ010000202.1 GCA_030425785.1 Acidimicrobiia bacterium
CCAGTCGATGCTGACGCCGTCGGGGCGGTCGAGATCGACCAGCCCGTGATAGCGATCGCCCGGGTGCAGCGACCCGAGTTCCGAGAGTGCGACCACCTGCTTGATCTGCGCCCGATACGGCGCTCGCCCCTGGGGCTCGACGGTGAGGTCGAGCTCGAGTCGGGGAGCGTCGTTGACCCGCACCCCGGTCTCGTCGACCGCGTGCAGCGTGAAGACCGCAGGGTGGTCGGGGGAGCCGACGTGCCCGGTCACCGACTGCAGCCCCGATCCGGCGCCGAACATCAACAGCGCCAGCAGTTGGACACCGCCCATGAGCCCGCCGAGCGCCACGGGGAGCCAACGACGCTGGCCAGACCCATCGCGACCGAGAGCCCGACGGCGATGCCGCGCTTGCCGCCGTACGCCTCGGCGAAGGTCGCGCCACCGTCGAGGGGCTCGAGATCGCCCGGCCTCCCGACGAGCAGGCGCAGGAGGACCCCGCCGACGATCCAGATCGCGCCGGCGTAGACGAGACCGTCGATGCCGGCCACGAGACCGCCCGCGACCGCAGCGATGCCGACGATCGCCAGCTTCACGTGCGACTCCGCTCCCGCACCATGGCGTGAGCGTAGTCAGTGCGCCGACGCGCTCCGGGCGAGTTGTCGGGGCGATCAGTCGCGGGTGTCGAGGACGCGTTCGTCGACGATGTCGTCGAACGCACCATCTGCGAAGTACCCCTGGACGTCGACGACGACGTCGACGTCGGCGTGGCTGTAGACGCAGGCGACGCCGGCGCTGTCGAAGCGGACGGTCGCCAGCGTGGCGATCGTCAGGCCGGCGCGGTCGTAGTTCAGGTTCGACGTGGCGTCGGGTGTGGCCGAGCAGTCGTGCACGCCGAGATGGCCTGCGGCCGCCGGGCCGACCGCGGTCAGCGACACGACCGCCGTGCTGTCGGGCCGACCCGTCACCTGCGCCGACGTGCCGGCGGCGACTCGCGAGCCCGATCGGGTGTCGAGGGCGCGTTCGTCGTCGGTGTCGTCGAAGGCACCGTCACTCAGGTAGCCGAGCAGGTCGACGACGAGGTCGGTCGACTCGTAGGCGTAGACGCACATGGCGCCGTCGCCGTCGAAGCGCACGAAGGCAGCGGTGGCGATCGTGGTGTTCGGGAGCGTCCAGTTGAGGCTCGACGTGGTCGGCTGGCCGGTGGAGTCGCACGGCACGACGCTGACGTGGCCGGCCCCCACCGTGCCGGTCGCGGTGAGGTTGACGATGCCGGTCGCATCGGGGCGGCCGCCGGTGATGCGCGTCACCGAGCGCGCCGCCGGCGCCGCTCCGCTGCGGGTGTCGGCCAGGCGAACGTCGTCGACGTCGTCGATCGCGTCGGGGACGAAGTAGCCCTGCACGTCGGCGACGATGTTGGTGCCGCGGTAGTTGAACACGCACGCCGTCCCGTCGGCGTCGAACCGGGTCAGGGCCAGAGCGGCGCGGGTCTGGCCGGCTGCGTCGTTGTTGAGGTTGGAGGTGCGGCCCGGGTCGTCGCCGCACGGCAGCACCTGCAGGTGGCCGGGCTCGACCGACCCGACCGAGATCAGGCCGACGAGGGCGGAGCGGTCGGCCCGTCCCTCGAACTCGGTCTGGGTGAGGGGCGGCACGACGTCCCAGGCACTGACGCGGGCGCCGGCCCGGTTCAGCAGGGTGAGCCCGTCGGTCGCCTCGGCCAACGGGTCGTCGTAGTACCCGGCGACGAGGTGGCTGCCGAACGCACCGGCGGTGCGTTCGATGTCCTCGTGCAGGAAGATCGCGGTGCGACCCGGCAGGAGGACGGTGCCGCCGGGCACCGTCAGGTCGATCTCGGGGATCTCGAACGACGACAGGTCGACCGTGTCGCCCGAGTCGTTGCGGAGCACGACGTGCTCGTCGCCGAGGTACGACACTCCGGCGATCGACACGGCCGGGACCGCCGGCTGGGGTGCACTCGCGATGCGGCCCTGGGGGGCGAACCGTCCGAGGAGGCGTTCGTACTGCGGCCCTGCGAACTGGTCGCGGAGGCGCCACGCCTCGTCGGTCGGATCGGCCGAGCCGCCGTAGGTGCCCCAGATCGCCCGGTCCGCGAGCGCTTCGGGCCGCACGAGCGCCGCCAGTTCGGCGATGCGCGGGTGCAGCTGCGCCGGGTTGAGCAGTTCGTCGGTCAGGGTTCGGATGCGCCGCTTGACCATCGCGCTCAGCTCGGGGTCCGCGAAGAACGTGAAGAAGAACGGGCCGCCCGGGTGTTCGAAGGCACCGCCGACGTAGACCGACGTGTCGTACGGCCCGAGCGTGTTGCTCCAGCGGCGGCCGAAGGTGAGGTCGTAGTCGTTCTGCAGGACGTTGACGCGGCCGTACTGGTCGAAGACGAGCCGGTAGTTCTTGACGCCCCAGTCCTGGTGCTGGATGACCATGCTGGCGGCGAGCGCGTTGACGACCGACGGGATGTCGACGAAGCCGTCGATCCAGTCGGCCTCGGCCTGGCCGGACAGACCGTTCACGGTGGCGATGAAGTCGCGGAGCCGCTGATCGTCGAGGTACTCGAACGTCTCTTTGTCGTAGCGGGCGCGGAGGCGGTCCTGGGGGCGCGTCACGTCGGCCGGGAGGAGTTCGCCGAAGATGTTGTCGGGGCCGACCTCGTAGACCTCGCTGTCGTCGAGGTCGTACCGGTCGCGATACGTGCCGTCGGGCTGCTCGACGTAGCTGTAGAGGCCGTAGAACGTGCCGTTGCGCTCGAGCCGGACGGGGAACGCCTGCTGGGCGCCGCGCATGTCGGCGGCGACCATGAACTCCGAGGCGAGGGTCTCGCGGATGAACGAGCGGTCGATCCAGGCGGAGTGCATGGCGAACTCGTCGACGTCGTCGGGGAACAGGTCGTCGTCCTCGACGTCGTAGCCGGCCGGCATGATGAACTTCAGCTTCTTCTTGGGGAAGAAGCGCGAGGTCTGCCCCTTGACGCGCACCCGGGCGTTGTCGAACACCTGCCCGTCGTACGCGAACACCATCGGGTAGCCGTCGTCACCGGACAGGGTGAGGTCGTTGATCATCGTGTCGTACACGTCGTCGGGCATGAAGAACTCGAACACCGGCAGGCCGGTGGCGATCTCGCGCTGCACGACCGTGCCCCGGTAGTTCGACCCGTCGCCCTGGCGAGGCCACGTACCGGACAGGCCGCTGCGTGAGGCGGTCAGCCGGTAGCGCACGAGTGCGCCGGCCGCTTGCCCGGGGATGGTGGCGGACACGACGCCGTCGGCGAGCGACATGGGGATCGTGACCGCGGCACCGAACCCGACGACGTAGGTGAGCGATGCGCTGGCCGCGTCGTGCAGTTCGGCCGTCACCTCGATCGCCGCGCCGGGAGCGGGCGAGACGGTGTGCTCGACGTCGCTGAAGGTGGGCCGGAGCCCGACGCCGGCGCTGATGTTGTGGGTGCCCGGCGTGGGCGGGTGGGCCTCCCAGTTGCCGGGTTCGCCGCTCGGGGCGGCGACGTCGCGCCGCTGCAGCGAGGCGCCCTCGCCGTCGGCCAGTGCCGGCCACTCGTCCTTGTCGTCGTACTCGAGTTCGTCGACGACGGTGCCGTCGGCGTCGAACAGCACGATCTCCTCGCCGCCGTTCGACAGGGCCCCGTCGTACCGGTCGCCGGTGACGACGAGGAAGCCGAGGCCCGGGACGCTGCTGCCGGCCGGGAAGCAGTAGTCGATGCCGTCGATGCACCAGCCGCCGAGATCGACGGCGCCGGGGTTGAGGTTGAACAGCTCGATGAACTCGCTCGCGGGGTCGTCGTCGTCGGGATGGAAGTGCAGTTCGTTGACGACGACCGTGCCGGACGCGGCGGCGATGCCGCCCGCCGGTGCTGCGATGGCTCCGACCGAGACGACCGCGACCGCGACGATGCCGGCGATGACCTTGCTGTTCCCCGTGCCCACGCAGCGACGGTAACAGCACGACGGGGGTGGCGGGGCCGGTATCGCCCGAACGGATGACAGGCGGAGCGCTCGCGGGTTACCGGCGGGTAGACAAATGTGGTTACCCGCGAGTAACTTGGGGGCATGGCCGAATTCTCCATGCACCTGAACGAGGACCAGCTCGCACTGCAGAAGTGGGTCCACGGTTTCGCCGAGGACGTCATGCGTCCCAACGCCGAGGAGTGGGACGAGCGGGAGGAGTTCCCGTACCCGATCGTCGAGCAGGCCGCGCAGATCGGCCTGTATGGCTGGGAGTTCGTCGCCGAGGCGATGATGAACGACCCGACCGGGCTCACCTTCCCGGTCGCGATCGAGGAGCTGTTCTGGGGCGACGCCGGGCTCGGCATGGCCATCATGGGCACCTCGCTCGCCGCCGCCGGCATCGCCGCCAGCGGCACGCCCGAGCAGATCATGGAGTGGGTGCCGCAGTGCTACGGCACGGCCGACAAGATCGCCCTCGGCGCCTTCGCCGCCAGCGAGCCGGACGCCGGCTCGGACGTCGGCGGCTACCGCACGAGCGCCGTGTACGACGAGGCCAAGGACGAGTGGGTGCTGAACGGCACGAAGGCCTGGATCACCAACGGCGGCATCGCCGACGTGCACGTCGTGGTCGGTGTCGTCGACCCGGCGCTGAAGACCAAGGGCCACGCCAGCTTCATCGTGCCGCCCGGCACGCCGGGCCTGTCGATGGGGCAGAAGTACAAGAAGCACGGCATCCGGGCGAGCCACACGGCCGAGGTCGTGCTCGACGACGTGCGCGTGCCCGGGAGCTGCCTGCTCGGCGGCAAGGAGAAGCTCGACGAGCGTCTCGCCCGCGTCCGGGAGGGCAAGCCGGGCAACGCCCAGGCAGCCATGCAGACGTTCGAGGCGACCCGCCCGTCGGTCGGCGCCCAGGCGCTCGGCATCGCCCGCGCCGCCTACGAGTACTCCCTCGAGTACGCGAAGCAGCGCGAGGCGTTCGGTCGGCCGATCATCATGAACCAGTCGATCGCGTTCATGCTCGCCGACATGGCGACCGAGATCGAGGCGACCCGCGGCATGATCTGGCGCGCCGCTTGGCTCGGCAAGCAGAAGCAGTTCCAGTACGCCGAGGGTTCGATGGCCAAGTTGAAGGCCGGTCGGGTCGCCACGTGGGTGACCGAGCGCGCGATCCAGATCCTCGGCGGCTACGGCTACACCCGCGAGTACCCCGTCGAGCGCTGGCACCGCGACGCGAAGATCCACGACATCTTCGAAGGCACCGAGCAGATCCAGCAGCTGGTGATCAGCCGGGCCATCTCGGGCCTGCGTATCGAGTGATTCACTCGCCCGCAGGGGCGGTCAGCAACGCGAGGTCGCGGCGGGCGTAGCGCAGGTGCGCCCACTCCTCCTCCAGGATCACCCGGATGCAGTCGCCGACGGTCGGGTGCCAGTCGCCACCGCCCCACGGGTTGTCCCGCTCCTCGGCGAGCAGGTCCGCGGTGACGGTCGCCAGGAAGTCGGTGACCATCTGCTGTCGCTCGGCCCGCACTGCGAGGATCTCCTCGAAGCGCGGCTCGTCGGTGCGGAAGATCGACATGTCGAAGCCCATCTCGGCGGCTCCCGTGAAGATCTGGCCGAGCTCGTGGAACGGCTGGTCGATCCGCATGATCCCGCCGCGGAGCCAGGCGTCGGTGGCCAGCACGAGGTGACGCAGCGTCTGGGCGAGCGACCATTCGTGCTCGACATGGGCGTCGACCAGATCCGGAGGAGTGGCGGCCACCGTCGTGTCCCACGCCTCCTGGACGGCGACCCATCCGTCGCGGAGCCCGTCGGGTGTCTGCGCGTGCTGCAGCTCGCGGCCCGGGAACCGCCGGTTGAGCTCGGCCTCGACGAGCGGCACGACGTCGACCCCGTTCACGATCAGGGTGCCGAAGAACAGGTCGTGGCTGTCGATGTCGAGCCCACCAACGTCGACGCTGCGCATCGTGACCCCGCTCACGTCGCACGATCGGAGGACGGCGCCCTTGAAGCTCGTCCTGACGAAGGTCGCACCCTCGAAGTTCCCGGTGTCGGACGGCGTCGTCATGTCGCCATTCTGCACCCCGGCACGTCCCGGGTCGCGCCGGTCAGTCGACTGGCCGCTTGTTCTGTTGCTTCTCGCGCTTCGCGGCGCGCTTCTCCTTCAGCGTCTTGCCGGCCTTCTTGCCGGCGGGTCGTTGGGGTGATCGATCGGGCATGGCTTGCTCCTGTCGGTGATGTCGTCGAGATCTGGGTGGGGCATGTCGACGGTCAGTCGCGGCCCGTCGGCCCCCGAGGTGTGAGTGACGTGGTGCAGTCGGGGCAGAGCCACCAGTCGCGGAGCTCCCAGGGGTGGGTGCCCGCCTCGGCGTCGACGTGGCGTCGGCACCGACCGCACTGCCGGGTCGCGGCGGGCTCGTCGTCGGCGGCCGCGTCGGCGTCGAGATCCTTCATCGGTCGTCACGACGGCGGTGGTCGGACATCGCTGTGACCGTGGCCAGCGGCTGGGGAGCGCTCGAGTCGTTGCCCTGGTAGCTCGGATGTCGCGGTGCCGACCGGTCGTGCGCGACGAACCGGTTCGGTGTCGCCGACTCGGTGATCCGCGCGTGGACGAAGGCGAGCTTCTCGACGACCAGGCCGGCAGGCTCGAACGGGTAGGTCGCCGGTGCGCCGAGCGCCTCGGCGATCGCGTCGAGGGCCCGGTTGATCGGACGCCAGGCATCGAGCACGACCTCGAACTCGAGCGTGTCGAGGGCGTCGGAGATCAGGACCGCCGTGCTC
>JAUHYJ010000203.1 GCA_030425785.1 Acidimicrobiia bacterium
CACGACCGTCGCACCGACCACCGTCGCACCGACCACGACGGCCACCACCGTCGCACCGACACCGACGACCGAGCCGCCGATGCCGACCGTGGTACCGGGGATGACCCAGCCCGCCGTCTGGCCGGGTCCGGACACCAGCTTCGACACCGCCGAGGCAGCCGCCGCCGACTTCATCGAGCAGGCGTTCGGCGTCGACGCGTTCCTCGGCGAGTTCATGGCGGGCGACGCGATGAGCGGCGAGATCGAGGTGCTGTCACCGCTCGACGACGACGATCCGGCGACGACGGCGCCGACCGGGGTGGTCCTGCTGCTTCGACGTGTCGTCCCGAACGGTGGGTGGTTCGTCCTCGGCGCCGTGAGCGAGGGCGTGACGATCGAGATGCCCGAGGCGCACACCACGATCGACGCCGGGATGGTCGAGGTGTCGGGTCTCGGACGCGGGTTCGAGGGGACCCTCGTCGTGCGGGCGTTCGTGGCCGGCGACCGTGACGCCGAGTTCGACGTGCAGATCGCGGCGACCGACTGGCAGACGCCGGTCCCCTACTCGGTGACCCTCGACCTGACGGCCGCCCAGCCGGGTCAGATGATCGCGATCGTCGCGGTCGGCGACACCGGCATCGAGGCGACCGGCGAGTTCGCGGCGATCCCGGTCGTGATCGCCGGCTGAGTCAGCGCAGCACCAGCTGGGGGTCGCCCGCCTCGACCACGCCGACGCGCCAGAACCCCTGGTCGTCGAGCTCCGCAGCGACGTCCGGGGTGACCGCCGCCAACAGCCCACCGGACGTCTGCGGGTCGAAGCACAACGCCTCGGGCCCTGCCGGCGCCGACGAATCGAGGTGGCCGGCGAGATAGTCGCGGTTGCGCGGGTCACCGCCGGTGCGGGCGCCATCGTTCGCAGCCTCGAGGGCGCCGGGGTAGGTCACGAGGCCGGCGGTGTCGACGAGCACCCGCACCCCGCTGCGCTCCGCCATCTCCCACGAGTGGCCGGCCAGGCCGTACCCGGTCACGTCGGTCACGGCGTGGACGGCGTCGCCGAGTGCCCGCAGCGCCTCGGCTGCGGCCCGGTTGAGCTGCTTCATCCCGGCGATCGCGGCCTGCTGGTCGGCCGGCGAACCGGCGGCGAGCGCCAGGCCGGTGCCGATCGGCTTCGACAGCATCAGGACGTCGCCCGGCTGAGCGCCCGACTTGCGGAAGATCCGGTCGGGGTGCACCGTGCCCGTCACGGCCACGCCGTAGATGGGTTCGGGGTTGCGGATCGTGTGGCCGCCGGCGATGGCGCCGCCGGCGGCCGCCACCGTGGCGGCGCCGGCTTCGAAGATCGCGACGATCGCCTCGCGGGGGAAGTCCTCCGGGAAGGCGGCGACGTTGATCCCCATGACGACCTGGCCACCCATCGCGAACACGTCACTACAGGCGTTCGCCGCGGCGATCGCCCCGAAGTCGGACGGGTCGTCGACGAGCGGCGGGAAGAAGTCGGTGGTCGAGACCATCGCGACGTCGTCGGACACCCGGTACACCGCAGCGTCGTCGAACGGCGCCAAGCCGATCACCAGCGACGGATCGGTCGGCGCCGGGAAGTCGGCGACGAGATCCTTGAGCAGTGCAGCACCCCACTTGGCGGCGCACCCACCGCACGAGGTCCACTCCGTGAGCTTCAGCGAGTCGAGCGAGGGCAGGTCGGTCAGCGCCATGCCCCGAGCCTACGGCGGTGGTGCGGTGTCGTCCGATCGGTCCTGCCGGGTCGCCACCATGCCCATCCGTCCGAGGGTCGCCGCGAGACCAGCGGCGCTGCCCTCACGTCGTCACTCGGCGCTCGGCACCACTGCGTGCGACGGTCGGGCACGCATCGCGTCGCCCGAGAAAGAGCGGGGTTGGCGTGCCGACGGGACTGGCACGATCTGTTCCACGTCTGAGCGACACCGCACACGCAGGTCGTCGTTGTCGCTGAGACGTGGAACGAAGCAGCCCCCGCCCCGCCGACGCGGCGCCCGGCCCGCTGCGTCACACCGTCGCGCTCGCCGTGCTTCGCCCAGAACAGGGTGGTCCCGACAGGGCGCCGGCACGATCTGTTCCACGTCCGAGCGACACCGCGGTCACGTGGCTTCGCTGTGGTCGCTGAGACGTGCAACAACGCAGGCACCACGACACCGGCTTGACGATCCGTTCGGCGCGTGGTGTGGTGGCGCCGTGGGCGGGTTCGAGGACATGCTGCGCGGTGGACACCCGAACTCGCTCGGCCGGACCGAGGAGGTCGTCGACGCGGTCCTCGCCGATCGGTCACGGCTCGACGAGCTGTTCGCCTGCTACGCCAGCACCGACGAGGTCGTGCGACTGCGGACCTCGAGCGCCATGAAGCGGGTCACGACCGCCGAACCGGACTGGGTACTCCCCTACGTCGACCGGCTCCAGCACGAGATCGCAGCGATCGACCAGGCGTCGACGCAGTGGACCCTCGCGATCCTGTTCGACCTGCTCCGCGATCGCCTCTCGTCACAGCAGCGACGCCGAGCGATCGCGATCATGCAGCGCAACCTCGAGCAGTCGACCGACTGGATCGTGCTCAACACCACCATGCAGACGCTCGGACGCTGGTCGACCGGCGACGCCGATCTGGGCGACTGGCTGTTGCCCCGGGCGCGACGCCTCGCGGACGATCCGCGCCGGTCGGTCGCCAAGAACGGCCGCGCGCTGGTCGAGCTGCTCAGCTGAACGAGATCGGCTCGTCGGGCGGGTGCTCGCCGGGCTCGACGGGCGGTTCCGGCTCGACCGTCGCAGCACGGGGCGCGTTGGGCGGTGGCGGCCACAGCGCCTCGCCCGAGATCTCGTCCGTCGACCACTCGGGCGCCACCGTCGGCGACGTCAGCGTCGTCGGGTCACCCGTCTGCTCCCACAGGATCGCCGGGCGCTCGCCGTGCCAGCGCAGGGCGAACGACACGGCCCCCACCGCCGACGTGGGCACGCCGTAGACCTCGATCGACTGGCCGAGCCACGAGTCGGGCAGGCCGTCGGGCACCAGCGCTCCGCCCACGGCGAAGACCGACTCGAGCCAGGCGATCGCGGACGGTCCATCTGGCGGTGCATCGGGTCGAGCCGCAGGTTCGCGCCCGGCGACGATGCGATCGAGATCGCGACGCGCGCGACGCTCGCCCGCGATCGTGAGGACGCGGCGTGCCGCGGTCAGCGCCGCCGTCGCCGACCACGACCGATCGGGTCCGAGCAGCTCGACCGCCTCGACGAGCTCGGGCAGCCACGGGTCGGGCCGCTCACCCATGCGGACCAACTCACCGAGGACGATGGCGAACCCAACGGGGTCGTCGGCCGCCGTCGGGATCGCGCCCAGCGCGAGCTCGCAACGCGTGGCGGTCACCCGCTCGACGAGGCCGGCCCCGAGCTCACCGTCGGGCAGCACGAATCGGCTCGCCCGCTCGGTGACGGTCAGCCAGCCGCTCACGACCTGGTGCCACGTCGGCAGACCGGCCGGCAGCGCACCGTTGCGTTGCGGGCCGTGCACGACCCCGATGCGCAACGTCGCGGCGTGACCGAGCGGCAGCACGAACGCGCCATCGGGCAGCTCGATCCCCTCGATCGGGATGTCGGCGATCGGCCGCTCGGTCAGGACGTCGCGACGGCTGAACGCGATGGCGACCGGCAGCGTCGATTCGTTCTCGACCTCGATGATCGTGAGACCGCCACCATCGGGCACGCTGAACACCCGCTGGACGACGTCGCCGTTCGGCACGCGCACCCGCGTCTCGGTGACGGGCGTGCCGTCGACCCGGACCTGACGCACCGCCGGTTCGGACGCCGGCACGTGCCAGCGGTCGTCGGCGGCCACGTACCAGTCGATCGACGGCTCGTCGTCCCACGGTTCGATCGCACCCCACGGGGTGATCGAGGCGCGCCAGCCCGACCCGGTGACTCCGGTCGTGATCATGCCGTCACGATCATCGAGCGCTCAGTCGAATTCGCTCTTGCTCGTGCGGGTCATCAAGGCGGTGAGGGCATCACGGGCGCCGACGCCCTCGTGGCACACGGCGACGACCTGCTCGGTGATCGGCATCTCGACACCGTACCGGTGCGCCAGATCGAGCACACTCGGCGAGCTCTTCACACCCTCGGCGACCATGTTCATCGAACCGACGATCTCGTCGATCGATCGCCCCTCGCCGAGCGCTCGACCGACCGAGTTGTTGCGGCTCTGATGCGACGAGCACGTGGCGATCAGGTCACCCATCCCGGCCAGCCCGGAGAAGGTCATCGGGTCGCCCCCCATCGCCACGCCGAGGCGGGACATCTCCGCCAGACCCCGCGTGATCAGCGTCGCCCGGGTGTTGTCGCCGAACCCCATGCCCTCGGCCATCCCGGAGGCGATCGCGATGACGTTCTTCACGACCCCGGCGACCTCGCAACCGACGACGTCCGGGTTCGTGTACACACGCAGGCTCGGCTGCGTGAGGATCCGCTGGAGCTCGGCGGCGACGGTCGAGTCACGGATGGCGACCACGCTGGCCGCCGGCTGACCGGCCATGATCTCGCGAGCCAGGTTCGGCCCGGTCATGACACCCACCGGCCGCCCGGGCATCTCCTCGGCGGCGACCTCGCTCATCCGCTTCAGGGACTCGCGCTCGAGTCCCTTCGACAGGCTGACGACCGGCACCCACGGCCGCAGGTGCATCGCGGCCTGGCGAGCGACGTCGCGGAAGCCGTGCGACGGCACCGCCATGACCACCACGTCGGCCTCGGCGACCGCTGCGCCCATGTCGCCGGTGATCGCGAGGGACGAGGGCAGCTCGTACCCGGGCAGGTAGTCGGGGTTCTCGTGGCTCGACGCCATCGCATCGACGAGTTCGGGTCGCCGCGCCCAGAGCGTGGTCGGGGTGTTGGCCGCAGCGATCGAGGCGACGGTCGTCCCCCACGAGCCCGCCCCCACCACGGCGACGCGAATCTCGGCTGAACGCGGCATGGCCGCACTGTAAACGACCCGTCCCCGATGCGTCGTCCCGGTCGGTCGCAGCACCGCCGACGACACGCGGACCCCGTAGGGTGCACGTCGTGGAGACGGCGGTGCTGGTGCCGATCAAGGCGTTCCGGGACGCGAAGGGCCGCCTCGCGGGCGCCTATCGACCTGCGGAGCGGGCGGGTCTCGCGCGTGCCATGGCGGCACGTGTGCTGGCCGCGGCAACCCCGTTCGCGACGTTCGTCGCATGCGACGACGACGAGGTCGCCAGCTGGTCGACCGCACGCGGTGCCGACGTGCTGTGGACGCCGGGGCTCGGACTGAACGGCGCCATCGAGCACGGCGCCGAACTGATCGCCGGCAAGGGCTTCGACCACGTCGTGGTCTCGCACGGCGACCTCCCGTTCGCCGAGACGTTCGCCCACGTGATCGAACCCGACGTCATCACCCTCGTGCCGGATCACCGCTTCGACGGGACGAACGTGCAGGCCCGCCCGACACGGCCGTTCGCCGCCCGCTACGGCGCCGGCAGCTTCCGGGCCCACCTGGCGGACGCACTCGCGGCGGGTGCAGGCGTCCGCGTCGTGGTCGATGCAGCCCTCGCCGCGGACATCGACACGGTCGAGGACCTGGAGCGGTCCGGCCTCGACCGGCGCGCCGCCCGGCTGCTCGACGACGTGCCGCCCGTCCCGATCGCGAACGACGGCGACCGATGAACGGCAACGAACCCGGCCAACCGGTTCCCGCCGAAGCGGTCACGGCACCGTCGGTGAACCTGCCGACGCCGCGGGTCGCGCTGGCGGTCGGCGCCCACCCCGACGACGTCGAGTTCGGCTGCGGCGCCACCCTGGCGAAGTGGGCCGCCGACGGGTGCACGGTGCATCACCTCGTCTGCACCGACGGCTCGAAGGGCACCTGGGATGCATCGGCCGACACGCGAGCGCTCGCCGTTCGCCGTGAGACCGAACAGCGCGAGGCCGCGCGCCGCCTCGCCGGCGAACGTGCGGGCGAGGTGCGCTTCCTGGGGTACGTCGACGGCGAGCTGGAGCCGACCGTCGAGGCGCGCCGTGCGATCGTGCGGGCGATCCGCGACCTGCGGCCGGACGTGGTCCTGGGGCACGACCCCTGGAAGCGGTACCGCCTCCATCCCGACCACCGTCACGCCGGCGTGCTCGTGTGCGACGCGATCGTCGCCGCCCGCGACCCGCACTTCTTCGCGGACCTCGGTACCCACCACCGGCCCGAGCACCTGCTGCTGTGGGAGGCCGACGAGCCCGACCACGTCGAGGACGTCACCGACCACGTCGATCGCAAGCTCGATGCACTCGACGCGCACGTCAGCCAGTTCGAGTCGACGATGCACGCGGTCGACGACGGAGAGCTCGCCGCCTTCCACGACCGGATCCGGGCCCGACTCGTCGGTCTCGGCGCACCGTTCGGCGTCGGCGCAGCGGAGCTCTTCGCCCGGATCTCGGACCTCTGACCGTTCCCGGGCGCGACGAGGGGGCGGGTCTCCCCGCCCCCTCGAGCCAGTTCGGGTACCGCTCAGCGCTTGCGAGCGGCGGCCTTCTTCTTGGCGGCTGCCTTCTTCTTGGCCGGAGCCTTCTTGGCGGCTGCCTTCTTCTTGGCCGGAGCCTTCTTGGCGGCTGCCTTCTTCTTGGCCGGAGCCTTCTTCGCCGCGGCCTTCTTCTTGGCCGGAGCTTTCTTGGCGGCTGCCTTCTTCTTCGCGGCTGCCTTCTTCTTGGCCGGAGCCTTCTTGGCGG
>JAUHYJ010000204.1 GCA_030425785.1 Acidimicrobiia bacterium
GTGTGCAGCGCCCTCGCGGCGCGCTCCATGTCGCCCGAGGCCATGATCACCGAGATCCGGATCGTCGAGGTCGAGATCATCTGGATGTTGACGCCCTCGTCCGACAGCACCCGGAACATCTTGGCGGCGATGCCGGGCGACGACTTCATGCCGGCGCCGACGAGCGACACCTTCGCGATGTCGTCGTCGTGGGTGACCGCCTTGGCACCGATCTCGTCGGCGATGCGTTGCACGATCGTCTCGGACTGGGCCATGTCGGCCATCGGCATCGTGAAGCTGATGTCGGTCGTGCCCTCCGTCGACGTGTTCTGGACGATCATGTCGACATTGACGTTGGCGTCGGCCAGGGGCTCGAACAGGGCCGCCGAGATACCCGGCCGGTCGGGCACGCCGAGCACGGTGACCTTCGCTTCGGTCATGTCGGTGACGACGCCGGAGATGATGGGGTCTTCCACGGAGGGCTCCTCGTTGGTCACCCACGTGCCCTGTTCCCAGGTGAAGGCGGAACGCACGTGGAGGGGGACGTCATGGTTGCGGGCGAACTCGACCGAGCGGAGAGCGAGCACCCGCGAACCGGCGCCGGCCATCTCGAGCATCTCGTCGAAGTGGACCCGCTGCAGCTTGCGGGCCTGGGGCACGATGCGCGGGTCGGCGGTGAACACGCCGGTCACGTCGGTGTAGATCTCGCACGCGTCGGCGCCCATCGCCTGGGCCAGCGCCGAGGCGGTCAGGTCGGAGGCACCACGACCCATCGTGGTGATCTCCTTGGCGGTGCTGACGCCCTGGAAGCCGGCGATCACGCACACCTTGCCCTCGGCGAGCGAGGCGCGGACCCGGTCACCCTTGACCTCGACGATCTTCGCCTTGCGGTGGGAGGTGTCGGTGATGATGCCGACCTGGCTGCCGGTGTAGCTGATGGCGTCGATGCCCCGGTCGAGGAGCGCCATCGTCATCAGCGCCGCGGTCTGACGCTCGCCGGTCGTGAGCAGCATGTCCATCTCACGGCCCGACTGGTTCTTCGCGACCGAGTCGGCGAGGGCGATCAGGTTGTCGGTCGCCTTGCCCATCGCGGACACGACGACGATGACGTCGTTGCCGCGCCGCTTGGTGATGGCGACGTTGTCGGCGCAGGCGCGGATCCGGTCGGGGTCCGCGACCGACGTGCCGCCGTACTTCTGGACGATCAGTGCCACGGTTGAGAGAGCCTACGGCCCGTGATCGGGCGACGGAACGACCGTTCCGAAGTGGTCCGGACGTTCCGGGCGGTGGCGCCGATGACAGGAACGTGTCAGCCGGCGCCGGATGCGGTCGGTGCCAGCGACAGCCGGACCACCAGTTCGTCGAGCAGCTCGTCGGTCGACGGCCAGTCGAACTCGTCGTGGCGGCAGGTGAGGTCGACGATGCCGTGGATCCAGGTGTGGACCTGGACGGCGACGAAGCGCGGATCACGCCGATCGCCGTTCGCCTCGAGCATCGCGCCGACGAGCGCGACCAGATGGTCGAACGCCGAGTCGCCGACGTTGCGGCCCTCGTACGCGAGGTCGATGCGATTCGAGAAGAGCACGTAGTACTGCCCCGGCCGCTCGGTCGCGAAGCGCACGTAGGCATCACCGCTGCGTCGAAAGCTCTCGAAGGGGTCGTCGGACGACAGGGCGGCCTCGGCGAGCACGGTCTCGAACTGCTCCCAGCAGTCGTCGACCGCGGCCCGCAGCAGCGACTCGTGGTCGTCGAAGTGGCGGTACACCGCCGTCGGGCTCACACCTGCACGCGCGGCGATCGCACGCAATGACACCTTCGCGATGTCACCGTGCTCGGCCATCAGGTCGGTGGCGGCGTCGAGCAGCTCGATCCGGAGCCGGTCGCCCTCGCCGCGTGGGTTGCGGGTCCGTGGCCGCTCGGCGGTGACGTTGCGCATGTCACACATCCTACGCTTGACGAGCGTACATGTACAAGTGTTCACTTACCTCCACCTCGTGAGTGAACACCCGTCAACTCACGATCGTGCACCGCCACCCGCCCCCACTCCACCGGATCGGAGTTCCCATGTTCACCAGCATCGGTCACCTCACCGTCCGCCGGCGCCGCCTCATCCTGGTCGCGACCGTCGTCGGGCTGATCGTCGCCGCCGTCGTCGGCGGCGGCGTCTTCTCCCGCCTGTCGACCGGCGGCTTCGACGACCCCGGCAGCGAGTCGACGCGCGCCGAGGAGTACCTCGCCGCCGAGTTCGACACCGGCTCGCCCGACCTCGTCCTGCTCGTGACCGCCGACGGGAACGCAGGCGACGGGAGCGGCCTCGCGGTCGACCGACCCGACGTCGCCACGGCCGGGCTCGAACTGACCGATCAGATCGCCGCCATCGACGGAACCGACGACACCGCGTCGTACTGGTCGCTCGGGAACCCGCCACCCCTGCGCAGTGACGCCGGCGACCGAGCCCTCGTGCTCCTGCGCCTCCCGGGTGACGACGACGACCCGGAGCGCACCGAGTTGGTCAGCGAGCTGATCGAGACCTACGACGGCCTGACCGTCGGACCGATCTCGATCGAGGTCGGCGGCCCCGAGCGCGTCTTCGAGCAGATCGGGTCGACGATCGAGGGCGACCTCGCCCGCGCCGAGGCGATCGCGATCCCGCTGACCCTCGTCCTGCTGGTGATCGTGTTCGCCGGCATCGTGGCCGCCCTGCTGCCGCTCGTCGTCGGCGTGGTCGCCGTCTTCGGCGCCTTCATGACGCTGTTCCTCATCACCCAGTTCACCGACGTGTCGATCTTCTCGATCAACCTCGTCACGGCACTCGGCCTCGGTCTCGCGATCGACTACAGCCTCTTCATCGTCAGCCGCTTCCGCGAGGAACTCGCCCATGGCCGCGACGTCGAGTCGGCGGTGGTCCGCACGGTCGAGACGGCGGGGCGCACGGTGGCGTTCAGCGCCCTCACCGTCGCCATCTCGCTGTCGGCACTGCTGATCTTCCCCTTGTACTTCCTGCGTTCGTTCGCGTACGCCGGCATCGGCGTGATCCTCGTCGCCATGTACACCTCGGTGATCGCGCTGCCGGCCCTGCTCGCCGTGCTCGGCACGCGGGTCAACAAATGGCGGGTCCTCCCCCAGCGCGCCCCGAAGGCCGATGGCGGCATGTGGCATCGCGTGGCGGTCGGCGTGATGCGTCGCCCGGCGATGGCCGCCGTCGCCGCCGTGACGCTGCTGGTCGCGGTCGGGCTGCCGTTCCTGCGGGTCGAGTTCGGTGTCCCGGACGATCGGGTGCTGCCCACCGACGACCCCGCCCGCCAGACGTCGGAGATCCTGCGCACCGAGTTCGTCTCCGCCGAGTCCGAGGCCTTCCCGATCGTCGCGACCGGCGACATCGACCCCACCGACGTCGAGCAGTACGCGCTGACCGTCTCGTCGATCGACGGTGTGGCGCGCGTCGACGCCACCACCGGCCGCTACGCCGGTGGACAGCTCGTCCAGCCGGCTACGCCCGACCTCGCCGTCCAGGGCACCGACGGCGCCACGTGGTTCAACGTCGTGCCGGCCATCGAACCGATCTCACCAGAGGCCGAGACCATGGTCACCGAGATCCGCGACCTCGGCACCGCGTTCGACACGTCGTTCGACGAGATCCTCGTCGGTGGACAGTCGGCGGCACTCGTCGACTCGAAGGACGCGATCTTCGGGCTCGTCCCGATCGCCGCCGCCCTCATCGCCGTCGCCACGTTCATCCTGCTGTTCCTGATGTTCGGCAGCATCCTGGTGCCGCTCAAGGCGATCGTGCTGAACATGCTCAGCCTGACGGCCACGTTCGGCGCGATGGTCTGGATCTTCCAGGACGGCAACGGGAGCGAGCTGCTCGGGTTCACCGCCACCGGCCTCACCGACACGACGACGCCGATCCTGATGTTCTGCATCGCGTTCGGGCTGTCGATGGACTACGAGGTCTTCCTGCTCTCGCGCATGAAGGAGGAGTACGACCGCACGGGCGACAACGACCTCGCGATCGCACTCGGTCTCGAGAAGACGGGCAAGCTCGTGACCGCCGCGGCGCTGCTGCTGTCGATCACGTTCTTCGCCTTCGCCACGTCCGGCGTGACGTTCATCAAGCTGTTCGGCCTCGGCCTCGGTATCGCCGTGCTCGTCGATGCCTTCATCGTCCGGGCGACGCTCGTCCCGGCGCTGATGAAGCTCGCCGGCGACTGGAACTGGTGGGCGCCCGAGCCGCTGCGCCGGATCCACGAGCGGTTCGGCATCTCGGAGTCGGCCCCGGAGCCCCCGCCGGAGGAGCCGGTCGACGACGGGGCCGAGCCGGCCATGGTCGGCTGACGGTGCCGGACGCCCGATCGACCCTGGCGGGTCGGTCGGGCGGTGGCGCGTGCGTCAGCCGAACTCGGGATGTACCTGGGTGAGCCGCACGCTGTTCCCCGACGGATCCCGGAACGACGCATCGATGCCGTAGGACATCGCCGTCGGCGGGTCGATGAACTCGACACCTCGGTCGCGCAGCTGCTCGTAGGTCGCCTGGCAGTCGTCGGTCCCGAGGAACAGGGTGCCGGCGAAGCCCTTGGCCATCAGGTCGGCGACCTGCGCCGCGGTCTCGTCGTCCATCATCGGCGGACCGGGGATCGCCATCAGGACGAGCGAGACGTCCGGTTGACCGGCCGGCCCGACGGCCAGCCATCGGAAGTCGCCCATCTCGGCGACGGTGACGTCGGAGCGGACCTCCATGCCGACCTGGTTCGTCCAGAAGTCGAGGGCGACGTCCTGGTCGTGGACCCAGAGCTGCGAGCTGTTGATCTTCATGCCGGCGACGCTACGCATCACCCGCCGGCGCGGGCTTCTCGAAACGTGCGGTTCTGCGGCCGCGCATATGCGCGCACCACGCACGCCGGGATCAGGGCTCGCGCCGCGGCCGGTGGGTGGCGACGCTACGCATCACCCGCCGGCGCGGGCTTCTCGAAACGTGCGGTTCTGCGGCCGGGCATGCGCGCGCACCACGCACGCCGGGATCAAGGCCCGCGCCGCGGCCGGTGGGTGTTGGCGTCGGTACTCGGTCGGGGTGCAACCGTGGATGCGCGTGAAGCTCGTGGTGAACGAACCGAGGCTCGTCAACCCGACGAGCAGGCAGATGTCGGTGACCGTGCGATCGGTGGTGCGCAGCAGCGTGGCCGCCCGTTCGAGACGCCGCGTGAGCAGGTACTGCCGAGGTGACTCGCCGAACGCTCGCCGGAACTCGCGGGTGAAGTGCGCCCGCGACAACCCGGCCGCGGCGGCCATGTCGGCGACGCCGATCTGCTCGTGGTAGCGGGCGTCGGCCAGATCGCGGCCCCGCACCAGGTGCCGAACGGACGGAACGGCGGTCACGTCGCGGCCCGCGGCCCTCAGCCGGCCTCGGTGAGCGAGACGACCTCGAACTCGAGCAGGCTGGCGCCGGTGGCGACCGGGTGCTGGGGCTTCGCGTCGCCCTTGCCCTCGTCCTCATGGGTCTCGCGGTGCTGGTGCTGGAAGGCCTGGCCCGAGCGCCAGTCCTGGAAGGCTTCCTCGGACTCCCAACGGGTGATGACGAAGTAGCGGTCGTCGCCGGCGACGGGGCGCAGGAGCATGAACTCCTCGAACCCGGGCTGCTGGTCGACCATGCCGGCACGGGCGGCGAAGCGGGCTTCGAGCTCGGCGCCCTTGCCCTCGGGAACCTCGATGGCGTTGATCTTCACGACGGACATGCGTCCACGCTACCGAGCGACCGATGCGGACCCGGCGGGATCACCAGTCGAGGTCGAGCACGAAGGCGTCGTCGCCGAGGTCGAGGACGGTGACCGGTGCGCCCGGGTACACCTCGACCGGTGTCGACGAGGCCGCGACGATCGCTCCCTCCGAGCTGACCCCGACGGCCATCGAGGTCTCCGACGACGCGAGCGGCCGGCGGGTGCCGTCGGCGAGCGAGACGGCGACGACGTCGGTGCTGCCCTCGAGCCCGAACACGACGCTGATCAGCTCGTCGCCGATCACCTCGATCGGCAGGGTGCTGTCGTCGAGGGTGGCCACGACCGCGTAGTCCTGGATCGTGCCGGTCTCGCCGGCCGGGATCCGGTGGACGTCACCGGTCACCGTCAGCACGAGCAGCGCTCCGTCGTCGGCCAGGTCGGCCCAGTCGAGTGCGGTCGGCGCCGCGTAGTCGCTCGGCGGCGTCGCGGTGACAAACGTGGTGGTCGTCCCGGTGGCCACGTCGGTGACGACGACGCGGTCGTACGGGGTGAGCACCCAGAGCTCGGGCGCTTCGGGATCGGGGACGCAGGTGTCCGAATCGAGATGGACGGTCGTCCCGCCATCCGGGCTCAGCTCGATGCCCGCCCCGGCGCCGATCATCGTCACGTCACCCGTGGCGACGTCGATGCGTCCGACCATGCCGACGGAGCTCTCGCACTGGAACCAACCGTCCTCGTACGCCTCGCTGAAGTAGATCGTCGAACCGTCGGGCGACACGCGCAGGCCGCCCCGGAACAGGCCCTCACCGGTGAAGAACTCGTTGACGTTGGCGACGATCTCGGTGGTGGCGACGTCGAGTTCGACGAGCGCGGGCTCGCCCACGACGAACGCGGTCGCCGGCGTCGGCACCGTGACGGCGGGCGCCGTCGTCGGCGGCACGGTCGTCGGCGGCGCAGCCGGCAGCGTCGTCGGCGCCGGACCGGT
>JAUHYJ010000205.1 GCA_030425785.1 Acidimicrobiia bacterium
CTGCTTGACGATGCGGGCCGACTCGTCGACGGTGAGGCGGACGTACCCGGCGCCGTACGGCACCACCAGATCGGCACGCAACGGACGCTCGCGGTCGTTGATCGCATGGTCGATGACGTCGCTCATGCGGGCGTCACCCTTGACCTTCGCGGTCAGGTCGGCGTCGGGCCCGTGCGGACGATCGCCGAAGCGGACGTCGGGCACCAGGTCGGCCAGCACGACCTGCTCGATCCCGGCCTCTCCGAGCGATGGCAGGACCTGCTCGATGTACTTGAGGAACACCCGGTTCGGCCCGATGACGAGCACACCCTGGTCCTCGAGGGGGAAACGGTGGGTGTACAGCAGGTAGGCCGCCCGGTGCAGCGCGACCACGGTCTTGCCGGTGCCGGGCCCGCCCTGGACGACCAGCACCCCGGCCTGGGGTGAGCGGATGATCTCGTCCTGCTCGCCCTGGATCGTGGCGACGATGTCACCGAGCGTGCCGGTGCGGCCACGCTCGAGCGATGCGATCAGGGTCGAGTAGCCGCGCAGGCCGCCCTGCGCCGACGTCGACTCGGCGAGGCCCTCGTCATGCCCCACACCGAGGTGACCGTCGCCGAAGAGCTCGTCCTCGATGCCGAGGATCGTGCGCCCCTCGACGGCGAAGTGACGACGCCGCGCGAGGCCCATCGGCTCGCGGCCCGTCGCACGATAGAAGGGCTCGGCGACGGGCGCCCGCCAGTCGACGACGACCGGTTCGGCCTGCTCGTCGGCCACGGCGAGACGACCGATGTGGAACGGTTCGGTCTCCCCGGTCGGGTTGCCGTCGTCGTCGACGACGTTGCGGTCGATCCGGCCGAAGACGAGCGCCGCGTTGCCGAGATCGAGGTCGGTGAGGCGCTTGACCAGGGCTTCGTCGAAGGCATTGCGCTCGAACCGTGCCTGGAAGGTGCCGCCGAGGTCGGCCTCGTTCAGGTCGCGCAGCTGCCAAGCCGCCGTGCGGCTGGCCTCGAGACAGTCGTAGGCGTGATCGACGTACGCCTGTTCGTCGTGGAGATCCGGGTGGTGTTGAGTCATCGATCGGGATCGGCTCGGCGACCGCTCGACGCCGGGCAAGGGGTCGGAACATGCTATCGGCGACCCGCCGGGACCGGGCGGGGGTGTCTCGTCGGGGCCCCCGGTAGCGTCGAGGTCCGGACATGACGTACCCCGCCGACCCTGACGTACCCCGCCCACCCTGGGTGCGCCGGACGACGAGCCGACACACGACGCCGATACACGACCCGGACACGATCCAGACGACGAAACGGACGACGAGATGACCGGTGAGACGGACGATGCGGTGATCCCCGACTCGGCGTTCCTCGCCGCGGCCCGGGGCCTGCCCGCCACGCACACGCCGGTGTGGTTCATGCGCCAGGCCGGGCGCAGCCTGCCCGAGTACCGGGCGGTGAGGGGCGAGGGCTCGATCCTCGACGCGATCAAGCAGCCCGACCTGGCCGCAGAGATCACGCTCCAACCGATCCGCCGCTACGGCGTCGACGCCGCCGTGCTCTACAGCGACATCGTCGTGCCCCCGCACGCCGTCGGCTTCGGGGTCGACGTCGCACCCGGCACCGGCCCGGTCGCCGAGCAGCCGTTGCGGTCGGCCGCGGACCTCGACCGGCTGCGGCCGCTCGAGGCCGACGACGTCGGCTACGTCACCGACACGGTCGACCTCCTCGTCCGCGAGCTCGACGTGCCGCTGCTCGCGTTCGCCGGGGCACCGTTCACCGTCGGGAGCTACCTCATCGAAGGCCGCCCCAGCCGGACCTATCAGCACACCAAGGCGATGATGGCGACCGACGAGACCCTCTGGCACGCCGTGATGGAGCGACTCGCCGACAGCGCCATCGAATTCATCTCCGCCCAGCTCGCCCACGGTGCCGCGGCCTACCAGCTGTTCGACTCGTGGGCCGGCTCGCTGTCGGCGGCCGACTACGTCCGCTACGTCCGGCCGCACTCGGCACGCGTCGTCGCCGAGCTGGCCGAGCGCCACCCCGGCGCACCGTCGATCCACTTCGGCATCGGGTGCGACCACCTGCTCGAACACATGCACGGCATCGGTGTCGACGTGATCGGACTCGACTGGCGCACGGCGATCACGGACGCCCGGCATCGCCTCGGCCCCGACACGGTCGTCCAGGGCAACCTCGACCCGGCCCTCGTCCTCGCCGGCCCCGAGGCAGCCCTCGCCGGTGCCCGCCGGGTGCTCGACGACAACGGCGGACACCCGGGACACGTCTTCAACCTCGGCCACGGCGTCCAGCCCGACACCGACCCGGCGGTCCTCGAAGCCGTCACCCACTTCGTCCAGGAGGAGACCCGCCGATGACGTCCGCGACCGACGCTCCCATCGCCGACCAGATCGGCGTCGTCGTCATGGCGTACGGCACGCCCCGCACCCCCGACGAGATCGAGCCGTACTACACCGACATCCGCCGCGGCCGTCCGCCGACCCCCGAGCTGCTGGCCGAGCTCGTCGGCCGCTACGAGGCGATCGGCGGCATCAGCCCGCTGGCGCAGCGCACCGAGGCACAGCGCGACGGCATCGCCGCCGCGCTCGAGGCGCTCGCTCCCGGCCGCTACGTCGTCGACGTCGGGCTCAAGCACGCCGACCCGAAGATCGAGGCCACCGTCGACGCACTCGCCGCCCAGGGCCTCCGGCGCCTCGTCGGCGTCGTCCTCGCGCCGCACGACTCGGCCTACTCGGTCGGCCAGTACCTCGGGCGCATGGAAGCCGCTGCCGAACCGCACGGCATCACCTGCGGCGGGGTGCGCTCGTGGGCCACCGAGCCGGCGTTCGTCGAGTTCATCGCCGCCGACCTGGCCGAACGGCTCGAACGAGCACCCGAGCGCACCCGGGTGATCTTCACCGCACACTCGCTCCCCGAGCGCATCCTTCAATCCGGCGACCCGTACCCCGATCAGCTGCGCGCGACCGCGCAGGCCGTCGCGACCCGGCTCGGGCTCGACGACGACACCTGGGAGATCGCCTGGCAGAGCGCCGGACGCACGCCCGAGCCGTGGCTCGGCCCCGACATCCTCGAACGGCTCGACCAGCTCGCCGCCCACGACGACGCCGACGTCGCAGGCGACCCGGTCGACGGGGTGATCGTGTCGGCGGTCGGGTTCACCGCCGACCACCTCGAGGTGCTCTACGACCTCGACATCGAGGCCGCCGCCCACGCCGAACGGCTGGGCCTCGCCTTCGACCGGACGGCCTGTGTCAACGACGACCCCGCCGTGCTCGGCGCTCTCGCCGCCCGCATCCACGCCGAGGCCGACGCCCATGGCTGAACGTCGTGCGCTCGTCGTCGGTGGCGGCATCGCCGGCCTCGCAGCCGCGTTCGAGCTGACCGGCGGCCCCTTCGACCACGTCGAGCTGCGTGAGGCGTCCGACCGCCTCGGCGGCAAGATCGCGACGTCGCCGTTCGCCGGGCTCGATCACGTCGACGAGGCCGCCGATGCGTTCCTGCGTCGTGTCCCACCGGCCATGCAGCTCGCCGCCGAGGTCGGCGTCGACGACCTCACCGCGCCGACCGACGCGACGGCGCTGGTCTGGAACGAGGGTCTGCACCCGATCCCCGGCGGCGTCGTGCTGGGTCTACCGGCCGCGATCCGGCCCTTCGCCACCAGCCCACTGCTCAGCTGGCGCGGCAAGCTCCGCGCCGCAGCCGAGCCGCTCCTGCCCGCCCGCCCGCACGGCGACTCGCTCGGCACCCTCGTCCGGCAACGCTTCGGCGACGAGGTGCACGAGCGACTCGTGGACGCCCTCGTCGGCAGCATCTACGCCGCCGACACCGACCACTGGAGCCTCGCCACGGTCCCCCAACTCGCCCAGGTCGCGGCGCAGCATCGCAGCCTGTTGGTCGGAGCGCGTCGCTCGCGTCGCCGGGCCCCGGCCGCGGGCGGGCCGATCTTCGCCGCACCGGCCACCGGGATGGCGACGTTGGTCGCGGCGACCGCCGACGGGGTGATCGCGCGTGGCGGCCTGATCTCGACCGGACGCCCCGTCGAGCGCCTCGAGCACGACGGTTCGGGCTGGCGTGCCGACGGCGAGCGCTTCGACGAGATCGTGCTCGCGTCACCGGCGGCGGCCGCCGGGGCGCTCGTCCGTCCCGTCGCACCCGATGCCGCCGACGCCCTCGACGCCGTCGAGACCGCCGACGTGATCATGGTCCGGCTGCACGTCGCCGATCTGCCCGACCGGCTCAGCGGGCACAGCGGGTATCTCGTGCCCAAGCCCGAGCAGCGACTGGTGACCGCGGCGTCGTTCGCGTCCCAGAAGTGGGCGGCGTGGCAACCGCCGGCGGGCGGGCAGGTGCTGCGCGTGTCGCTCGGGCGGGACGGCCTGCCGGTGCTGCACCTCGACGACGACGCCGTCGTCGCCGCCACCCTCGACGAGACGGCCCGACACCTGGGCCTCGACCTGCAGCCGACCGAGATCTCGATCACTCGATGGCCGGGGGCGTTCCCGCAGTACCGCCCGGGACACGTCGAACGCCTGGCGGCGTTGCGAGCGGCGCTGCCGCCCGGGTTGGCGCTCGCCGGCGCGAGCCACGACGGCATCGGCATCCCCGCCTGCGTCGCCTCGGGCCGAGCGGCAGCGCGTCAAGCGATCGAACGCGTCGGCCGATGATTTCCTGACATGATGATCCGCATGGCCGCGACGACCCGGGCGCTCCCACGCGGGACCCACCGGCCGTTCGCCGCGGCCACCGCCATCACCGCGATCACCGCCTTGACACTCAGCGCCTGCGGGGGTAGCGACGAGCCGATCGCCGAAGCGGCGAGTCCCACGATCCCGTCCACGACGACGACCTCCACCGTGGCACCGACCACGACGCTCGCGCCGACCACGACGAGCGGGCCGGCCAGCACGACGAGCCGACCGACCACGACGACGGCGAGCACCTCGACGACCTCGACCACGATCCGCGTGGTCGAGGTCGTCGAGGCAACCGTCCTCGAGCAGGCGACCGAGCCGATCGAGCCGCCGTCCGACGCGTACGCATCCGAACCCGTCATCGAGCTCGGCACCATCGCCATCCCGAAGATCGGCGTCGAGATGACGATGTACGAGGGCATCCGGATGACGACGCTCGATCACGGCCCGGGACACTGGCCCGGCACGGCCATGCCCGGCCAGATCGGCAACGTGGTCGTCGGCGGACACCGGACCAGCAAGCACCAGGTGTTCCGGAACGTCGACCAGCTCGTCGCCGGCGACGAGATCGTGTTCACCGACCCCGACGGCACCCGCCACGCCTACGCGGTGTCCGAGGTGACGATCGTGCAGCCGACCGATGTCTGGATCGTCGACCCGACCGAGACACCGACCGTGACGCTGTTCGCCTGCCACCCGCCGGGATCGACCCGCGAGCGCATCGTCGTCGTCGCCGACCTCGTCACCGGATGACCGTCCCGGCCGGCGCGGCACCCGTCAGGGTGCGACCGCTCGTGATCGCGGCGGTCGGAGGCGGTCTCGTCGCGCTGTCGATGCCGCCGTGGGGTTGGTGGCCGCTCGCCTTCGTCGGGATCGCACTGTTCGACGCCGTCGCCGCCGACGAGCCGGCGCGACGGCGCAGAGCGCTGCTCGGGTTCGTGTTCGCCGCCTGCTGGCTGTACCCCGCCGTGGCGTGGATGTGGTTCCTCACCGTGCCGGGCTACCTGGTCGCGGCGGCGCTGTTCGCCGGCATGCACGCCGCAGCCGCCGCCGTCGCACCATCGGGTCGATGGGGCGTCGTCGGACGACCTGCGGCACACACGCTCGCCGAGGTCGTGCGGTTCCTGTTCCCGTTCGGCGGGGTGCCGCTCGCCTCGCTCGGCATCTCGCAGGCCGCCGGCCCGCTGCTCGGTGTGGCCCGGATCGGCGGCGTGATCCTGCTCACCTGGCTCGTCTGGCAGGTCGGCGCCGCGCTGGGACGCCTCGTCCCGATCGCCACGGCGGCCTGGCGGGATCGACGTCGCCCCGACGAACGCCCGAGCGTCGCACTCGCGACGCTCGGGGCTGCGGTCGTCGTCGTGATCGTGAGCGCGCTGGCACCGAGCGGACGTGATGCCGACCGGCGGCCCCTCGACGTGGCCGCCGTGCAGGGCGGTGGTGAACAGGGCACGCGTGCGCTCGACGTGCCGAGTGCGGAGGTGACCGAGCGGCACCTGACCGCCACCCGTTCGATCGAACCCGATCCGGCGCTCGACCTCGTCGTGTGGCCCGAGAACGCGATCGACGTCGACCGCCTCGCCTTCGTCGACAGCGCACCGTACGAGGCGATCCGGGCCGAGGTCGACCGCCTCGGCGTCCCGTTCTCGATCGGGCTCACGATCGACTCGGAGTACTCGGCCCGTCCGGTCGACGACAGCTTCGTCAACGCACAGCTGATCGTCGAGCCCGGCGGCGCCGTCACGGGATGGTACGAGAAGGTCCGGATCGTGCCGTTCGGCGAGTACGTGCCGCTGCGCGGCCTGCTCGAGGCGCTCGGCGCGCCGCTCGAGAACGTGGCATCGGACGCGACGCGCGGTCGCGAACCGGCCCGTCTGGTGGTGTCCCGCAACGACGGCCCCGTCACGCTCGGTCCGATGATCTCGTGGGAGGTCTTCTTCGGCGACCGGGCCCGCGCGGCGGCCGATGCGGACGTCTTGATCAAC